>JAURGV010000195.1 GCA_030833605.1 Rhodothermales bacterium | reverse complement strand
GGATTCAAAGGCTCAAAAAGACAAACCACCGCAAGACGCGGTAACCGACTATACCTTATTGGCCAAAGCTGAGGTAGCCCACGCGGTGGGTCGGTACGCGACGGCTCGGTACTCTCTGGTGGAAGTTGTACCTCTTACCGGGCGTAAGAATCAAATCAGACGGCATTTTAAGCACATTTTCCATCCCATCATCGGCGATAGAAAGTTTGGGGATCGGGATCACAATGCGTTTTTTAGAACCCATTTGGAATCCGATCGGCTGCTGTTGGCTGCCACCGGCTTAGGGTTTATTCATCCATATTCATCCGAACCAATCCAGATTCGGACCCAAACGGGATTTGCGAAAGCAGCGCTCGACCTGTTTTCCTAGTTATTTGACTAGCTAACGGCCTTGTGCTCTTCAATGTGCAGCGTTCTTTGAGGGAACGGAATAACAATGCCCTGATCGTCAAACGCTTTTTTAAGTGCGAGTCGGAGTTGCCGTTCGGCTTCCCATTGTTCGCCCGGTAACACCTTGATCACAATTCGGGCGTTGACCGAGCTGTCTGCGAATTCGGTTATAGCCTGCACGATGGGTTCTTCATCCATCATAATTTCCGGATGCTCTTTGGCCCAATGCTGTGCTACATCGTTCATAACCGACAATATGGGTTCGGTATCTTGCGCATAAGACAAGCCTACTTCAACCACCGCGCGCATAAAACCGACACTTTTATTCCCAAATATGCGGAGCTCGCCCGCTGGAATCATTAATAATTCGCCGCTTAACCGTCGGACCCGGATCACCCGCACACCAATATCTTCAACCACCCCCGCTTCGTCGCCGATGCGAACGGAGTTGCCTACATGAATGGTGTCGTCAAACAACAGTAAGACACCCGATATCATGTCTTTCACCAGTGACTGAGCCCCAAATCCTAATGCGATACCTGCAATCCCTGCCGTTGCAATCAATGCGCCCACATCAATTTGCATTTCGTCCAGGATCATAATGACGGCCAAAACCCAAACCACATATTTGGTGCTGGACGTCAATAAGGTTCCAATGGTCATAGCCCTTTGACGGCCGGGGTCGAAAGTTGGAAGATCCGCGAATCGATTATTCCAGATTCTAATCGCTCGATCTACCACCCGAATAATGATCCATGCCAGAATTAAAATCGCTCCAATTTTGAGTAAAGCGACCAAGGCCGTCTCCCACGGGACAATGGAATCCACATATTCCCAGAAGGTCCGGGTGGGCTCGGACATCGACGTCGTAGTTGAGTCCGTCGGGACGGTCTGAAAACCTGGCATCATCAATCCCATTACAACCACTTTTTACGTTTAAAAAACATGATCAACCCAAAAGCGATAGCCGCCATGACTACCCAAACCCCTGCGTAACCGTACTTCCATGCGAGCTCCGGCATCACTTGGAAGTTCATCCCGTACACGCCTGCAACGAAGGTAATGGGGATAAAAATACTCCCGATAATGGTCAAGACTTGCATGACCTCGTTCATTCTAATGCTCAAGGAAGACAGATACAGGTCGGTTAATCCTGCCAAGAGGTCTCGATAGCTTTCAATAAGGTCGATGACTTGGATGGTGTGGTCGTACACATCTCGTAGATACGTAACTGTTTTTTTCTTGACCAACCCTGACTCATCGCGTGTTAGCGCAGAGATCACTTCTCGCAAGGGCCAAATAGACCGGCGATAGTCAATCAAAACCTTTTTTTGCTCTCGGATGGCGGCCATGGTTTGTTTGGTTGGGTTCTCCATAACCTCCATTTCAAACAATTCCATGCGCGTTCCAACCTCTTCCAGGACAACGAAATAGTGGTCGACAATCAAGTCTAGCAAGGCGTAGGTGAGATAGTCGGGACCCATTTTCCGCATCATCCCTTTGCCTGAGCGAAGACGTTCTCTAACGGCACCAAACACGTCTCCCGGCTTTTCTTGGAACGAAATCACGAACGTTTTCCCCAAGATGAGGGAGACCTGTTCACTCAAGGCCGTTCCATCTGCATCGTGATAAAGCATTTTTGCCACGACGTACAGGTGGTCGTCGTAGACTTCGAGCTTGGGTCGCTGTTCAGGATGAACAATGTCCTCTAAAATGAGCGGATGAAAGCCCATTTTATGTCCAAACTGCTCGATGAGGGCGACATCGTGAATACCAGAAACGTTGAGCCAGGAATTGGTCTTGGGGTCCAGTACGCTATCCAAAACGTCCAAATCAACGTTGGTCGACTCCGAAATCTCCGCTTCGGTATACGTGAACAACGTTAATTCAGGGGGCGACTCGTGGGTCTTACCCGTGTAAATCAGTGTCCCGGGTGCCAATCCAGGCTTTTTTACCCTTTTGAGTGCTTTTTTCCCCGGTATGTGCAGCATGGACTCGAGTCGTTTTAACATCTTGAAACCGTTTGCTCTTTCATTATGATCGTAATATAGGAGAAACGCCTCTAAACGTAACCAGAAGTCCTAGTTAAGCTGGGGAGCGACTCGATCCGCGATGTATTCACCGATTGAAAGACACGCTGTGGCTGCCGGAGACGGTGCATGGCACACGTGGACAATGTGAGGGGATTCGACGAAAACAAAATCATCGACCATGGAGCCATCGGGGCGCAGTGCTTGAGCACGAATGCCCGATCGGCACGGAATGAGTTGGTCGGCGATTATTTCGGGGACCAGGGTTTGAAGGGCCTTTAAATAGGCTTTTTTCGATAGGGTTCGATGCAATTCGGTCACGCCCTTTCGCCAATGGTTTTTCGCTAACTGTCGAAAGCCGGAATAGCCCGCCGCTTCCGCGAGGTCTTTCAGATTCCATGTACTCAAGGAATACCCTTCCCGCGCTGTCGCTAAAATCGCGTTGGGGCCGACTTCAATGCGTCCATCCGTCATCCGGGTAAAATGGACCCCTAAAAAGGGATACGCCGGGTTAGGAACGGGATAGATCAGATTCTTGCATACATAGCGCGCTTCAGGCGTCAACTCGTAATAGACGCCTCGGAAAGGCACAATTTGAAAGTCGGGCCGTGCGCCGGACATGCGGACCATGCGGTCCGCATGGAGTCCGGCGCACACAATCACCAAATCAAAAGACTTTTCATCGCCATTCACGGTAACTAGGGCTTTGCCGCCTACTTGAGCAAGGCCTTCTACCGGCGACGAAAGCCAAATGGTGTGGCCAGCCGCTTCAAGCTGTTCTTGCATTCGTTTTGCAACACCCGGGAAGTCAACAATGCCGGCATCCGGAACCAAAATCGCCTTTAGTCCTTTCGCGTGGGGCTCGTATCGGGCGATTTCCTCCGCAGACAACAGCGAACAGCGGACGCCATTTTCGGTCCCTCGTTGATAAATATGCTGAAGTCGTGGTACTTCGTCGGGCGTAACCGCGATAATGAGCTTGCCGCATGTCTCGTACGCAATCGACTCTTCTTGGCAAAAAGAAACCAGCTTCTCTCTTCCGGAATGGCACAATTTAGCCTTTAACGAACCCGGTTTATAATAAATTCCGGAGTGGATTACGCCTGAATTGCGCCCCGATTGATGGGCGGAAACATGATCCTCTTTTTCAAAAATATCAATGCTAAGGGCTGGCCACTTTCGAGAAAGGTGCAACGCGGTACTTAACCCGACAAGCCCGCCGCCTACTACCGCTACTCGCTTCATCACAATCCCAGAAGGCTAGTTTCACGCACCGTATTTGCGACCATCAATTATGCGTATTTTTCCGGTAACCCGTTGTCTGCCAGGTGCTCCATGTAATCGCAGAATCGATCCAATTCTTCAATGGTCGTGTACACGTTGGCGGTTACCCGGGCTCCTTCAAACTCGGCATGTTTGATCGGGGTGATTATGGTTCGGTGCTCTCCCCACATGTAGCGGCCCACGGCAGATGTATCGATACCATCGATGTCTACGTTTCCTATACAGCAGGAAAACTCAGGTTTTAAACTAGTGTTCAGTTTGAAACGACCGTGAGCCAGCAATCGATTAGCCCAGTAATCCCTTAAGTACCGCAAGCGAGCTTCTTTTCGCTCCGCCCCAATCCCTTGGTGGAAAGTTAGCGCTTCGGCGATGGCGTTATGGTTTGCGGCAGGATGCGTCCCAATTTCCTCGAATTTGCGAATATTATCGTTCATCGACTCGGGCGCAGCCATCATGGGCCACAAATCTTTGATTTTTTCCTTCCGCACGTACAACATGCCTGTTCCGTGAGGAGCCAATAGCCATTTGTGGAGACTCGTTGCAAAATAGTCGCAATCGAGGTCTTCGTGTTTAAAGGCAAAGTGCGCAAAGGAGTGCGCCCCATCGACAATCACGGGAATGCCCCGCTTACGCGCCATCTGTACCACGCCTTTTACGGGCAAAATCTGCCCTGTAATATTGACGATGTGGCACATCAAGATCACTTTTGTTTTGGGAGTGATGTTGGCCTCAAACAAGCGAACAATTTCATCCGGATCTTCGGCCGGAATGGGAATCTTGAACTCTTTTAGCACGATGCCGTCCCGACGTTCACGCTGTTTGAACGTCGTAATCATGCGACCATAGTCCTGCGTGGTGGTGAGGACTTCGTCTCCCGGTTGCAGGTCAATGCCCAACTGACAGATCTGAAGGCCTTCCGAAGCATTGCGGGTGAGCGCAATTTCTTCCGGAGACGTACCAAATTCTCTTGCTAAGCGCTGCCGCACTCCTTCCTGCTGCGGCTCTAAAATCTGCCACATGTTGACAACAGGTACTTCGTTGGAGAAGTCTAGGTA
>JAURGV010000194.1 GCA_030833605.1 Rhodothermales bacterium | reverse complement strand
GTAAGTTTCAGAACAAAAACAACGAATTAGAATACGTTTGGGCCACTTCGTGGGGCGTTTCGACCCGATTGATTGGTGCGCTGATCATGGTTCATTCGGACGATCAAGGTTTGATTCTTCCGCCTAAATTGGCCCCGACTCAGGTTGCCTTGGTGCCGATTTATCGAACCGATGAGGATCGCGAAAACGTTCTAAATGCAGCATCGGCCATTGCCTCGGACCTCAAGAAAGCTGGGGTACGCATTTTTGTGGATGACCGCGACGGATACCGTCCAGGCTGGAAATTTAACGAATATGAAGTCCAGGGAGTGCCGGTGCGTTTGGCGCTCGGCCCAAGGGACGTTGCAAATGGTACGATCGAAGTCGCCCGGAGAGACAATGGATCAAAAGAAACCGTATCCCAAAGTGACTTGACGGCTCACATTGTCAAAACGTTAGATGCGGTCCAGCAAGGCCTGTTTGAGAAAGCGTTGGCCGCTCGTGAGGACATGACCACGACGGTTCATTCGTACGAGGATTTCCAGTCGGTTCTGGATACAAAAGGTGGATTCGTTCGCATGCACTGGGACGGAACGGACGAAACGGAAAACAAGATCAAAGAAGAAACGAAAGCCACGATCAGGTGCATCCCCTTGGAAGGATACGATGAAGCGGGTGTTGACCCGATTTCAGGAAAGCCTTCTAAAGGATTTGTGTATTTCGCTCGCTCTTACTAGATCGGTCGGCTATCTCCGTTTTTGCTTTACCGAAGCGCACATTACTTCAGGGGAAATCCCAAAATAATGGGCGCTTGACGTAGCAGGCTATCGGCAGGACTAGCATCGGGGCTGAATAATGGCCATTGACTATTCGCCATGTAAAAAAGCGAATCGTTCTCAACAAAGCCAAGGGTAGGATCGCTGTATTCTGGTAGATTGGAGTCTACCGTGTGCACAGCAGTAATGGTACGGGGGTTTCCAAGCTCTAAGGTGACTACCCGTGGCGGGATCATCCCGTTTTGGATCGCGACCAACTTGGTTTCGCTTTGTCCCGATTGATAGGCATATAGCCCGTCAATGCCTAAAAGGCTCGTGTTTAGGGGCGTTTTCAAAAGATGAGCCGTTTTTTTGACCACATCCACCGCAAAAATACCTGCAGAATAGTCCGCCACATACAACGTCCCTTTTGAAAACGCCAAACCCTGAGGCGATGAAAATGGATTCCCCACTACCAAGGGTTCAAGTACTCCATTTTTGAGGACATACACGCCGGGTGCGTTGCTATCGGATACGTACACCTCACCGCTGGGTCCAATTTCAAGGTCTCCGAACCAATGCGACAAGGAATCGGAGACGGAATAGGATGCTTTAAGCGCTCCCGTGGCATGATCGAATTCGGATAAAACGGAATGGCCCACTTCTTCAGGCGCAGATCCACCTTCAGGCGTGGAAGTGTTTGCAGCCCAAACACTTGCACCGGATATTTTCATCCCCATTGAACTTCTGGGTGCCGTACTGGCAAATAAGGATCCATCTTCCCACACGATTTTGTTTTGATGAACCGACGCCAAAAGCCACTTGTTTTGATGCCTAGCGATGCCTTCAGGCTGCAAATTGGGGTCATTTCCTTTAAACACAATCCGGGAAGTCTGCACGGGATTTTTATTCTGGATTAGGCGCTGTTCAACCGAACGGCCCGCTTCTAATGCGCGAAGCGCCCCTAAAACGGGGTCCTCCAACGACATTGCGACTCCCATTTCTGCAAGGCCTTCGAGTGTGCTCAAGGCGCTCGTAGTGTCTCCGTTTAGCACAAATGCCCGGGTTTTGTGGAATTCAATTTGCGGGTGATTGGGTCGCAACGAGGCCGCAAGAATGATTTGATCCAAATACTGCTGGATATTGCCTTCATTCAGCCCCTGAAAAGCCGAAGCGGCTGCTTCACGGCCTAGACGGATATTTTCCGCGGTCTGGTCCGGTTCAAGGCTTTCGCCACATCCGATGCATAGGGCAAGAAGTACAAGTAGGATCGATCTGCTCATCATGAAGTATCTTGGCGTTAAGTTGCTTCAAGGTACTCATCAAATTGCCAATCAGTAGTGCAAAAACCTTTCTCTGTTCACATGGCTAGCGTGGTTTCCATGATCCTGAACCCGTTGGTCATTCCTCCTCTTTTGCTGTCGTTGATTGCCTTTCAATTGGAATCAAGCACCCATTCAATCGTTTGGCTGTTTGGCGTCTCGTTGTTGATGTATACCGTTTTGCCTCTTGCGTACTTGATTTTCCTCCTCAAAACAGGCCGTATTAAAGAATTGGAAGCGCGAGAGCGGTCCTCTCGATCTGGTCCTCTTTTTATGGGCGTTATCTTGCTCGCCGTAGCGATTGTACCCGTTTATTTCATTGCTCCGATCGAGCTAAAACCCATTGTGGGTGCTGTTGCGAGTCTCTTCGCAATCAATGCGTTCTTGTTGGCCGTTATTACCGTTCGCTTAAAGATCTCGATTCACGTCTCCACCATAGCGGGATTCTTTAGCATACTTTTAGGATTGCAAGGCTTTGGTTTCGTCCCCATAATTTGGGAGTCATATTTGATTTTTGGGGCCGCTGTTTTTGCGATCTCCCTGGTGAGTTGGGCTAGAATTTTTAGCGACGCGCATTCCCGGGTTGAAGTGGCCTGGGGAATTTGTTTCGGGCTCTTTTTACCGCTCATCGAAATAGGATGCGCAAGAGCGATCTTGTAAGTCCTTTATTCGTATGGTTGGCTGACACCTGTTTCTTCCCAGATATCGTACTCTACCGTTTGCGTTTACTCCTCCTCATCTTGCTTTTATTCGTTCCTTCTGCAGCGATGGCGCAAGAATGGGGGGCGCTTTCGGGTCAGATCACGGCTTCGGATACGAAATTTGCATTACCTGGGGCGTCGGTGGTCGTTTTTGGCACCAACTTCGGGACGGCAAGCACGGTAGATGGAAAATTTATACTCCGTCTCCCGCCAGGTGTATATCCCATCCAGTATTCTTCCATTGGGTTCGCGTCGCGACTGGATTCGGTCGAAATCAATAGCGGGAAAACGATATATGTCGATATCGAATTAGATCCGTCGACGTTTGAACTGGAAGGCCTTCTGGTGGAAGGTCAAGAAGCGAAAGGCGCTGGGGTTTTTGAACTCTCCCCTGCAGACCTGGCCAAAATTCCAGCCCCCATGAAAGATGCGTTACGGGCGCTGCGCGTAGTTCCAGGAGTCGTGGTCAACAACGAGCTATCCAATCAGTATTCCGTCCGTGGTGGTGGGTTTAATGAAAACCTACTCTATATCAACGGTTTTGAGATCTTGCTTCCCTTGCGACCTAGAACCGGCGAACAAGAAGGTCTTTCGCTTATTAATCCGGATTTAGCTCGGAATTTGACCTTTTACACAGGTGGGTTTTCGGTCAAATACGGTGGCAAATTATCCTCTGCAGTCGACGCACAGTATTACAAGCCCCAAAACACCGCGGCTCCGCTACGCGTCAATGCCAACCTGTCCTTGCTCGATTTAGGCCTATCGGGCAGCGGTTCTTTGATGCAAGGTCGTTTAGGGTGGCTCGTGGGATTTCGGAAAGCACAAGCGCGGCGTTTCTTCCAGACCCAAGAATTGGAAGGCGAATACCAGCCCAATTACACTGATTTACAAGGCTACATAGGCTATACGATTCGCCCTGGACACGAGTTGGAATTGCTCGCCATGAATGCGGACAACGAGTTTCGACTCGATCCGAATGGACGGAAAACGTTTTTTGGCACCTTGAGCCAAAACGAAGCACTTTCTCCCTCCAACCTTCAGTCGCTTTGGATTCGTTTTGATGCGGACAATGAGGAAATTGATTCGTATTCGACACAATTTTGGGGTCTGAGGTCCTCCAATCGATTCTCCGCTTCGTTGCGATCCGAGCACGACCTTGCATTGTATCGAACAAACGAAAAGGAAAACCTCGATTTGTCCGGCACGGCGATTCTGTTCAAAGTGGATTTGGGTGCAGAAAACCCCGAAAACGACGATGATTTGATTCCAACGGGTTCAAGTAGACAGGAAGATTTCGCTGACAATCAGATAAAATACACCATGCTCTCGGGTAGTGGTCGCTGGCTATTAGCAACGGGGGATCACGCTTTGGAAGCTGGATATTCGTTACGCGGACTCGATTTTTCCGATGTGCTCGCTGAAAAATCGGTCGTGGTTGGCAGGTCGACTTCTGGGGAAATCGTTCGCATAGTGGCCGATAGTCTGAATGATGCAGCCACCTTGCAGGCCCACCAAGTTGGACTTCATGTTGAAGATGTTTGGGACGCATTACCTGAAACACCGGGTAAATTGCTCATAACAACCGGCGTGCGCTCGGACTATTTTTCGTTCACGGATGAATGGACCCTTTCCCCTAGATTGTCCTTTTCCTATCAACTTTCACCGGTTGCCACCACCTTTGGGTCCCTTGGATTGTACCACCAGGCCCCCTCCTATCGCGAATTGCGTGGCAAACCTGAAATTGGTCAGACCATTCTGGGCTCTTTAAATAGCTCCCTCGCTTCCCAGCGCTCCCTTCAACTGGTTCTGGGTGGAGAAATCTTCCTTCCAACGAGACGGTTTTACGTTCGGGGTGAGTCCTATTTGAAGCGTATCACCCAACTAATCTCGTACGACATCGAGAATGTTCGCGTTTTGTATTCTGGTGAGAACGACGCAAAGGGATTGATGTACGGCGTAGACCTTCAGCTTAGAGGAGAATTGGTACCGGGTATGGAAAGCTG
>JAURGV010000193.1 GCA_030833605.1 Rhodothermales bacterium | reverse complement strand
AACCGGTGGCACGTAAGGACTTAGACGATTTGGTTTTCCGGACAAAGCGCGAAAAACTGTCTGCGGTAATCGATAAAATTCGGGAGTACAACGAAAAAGGCCAACCGGTATTGGTGGGTACGACGAGCGTTGAAGCGTCCGAGACGTATTCCAGAATGTTGACCCGCGCGGGCATTAAGCACAATGTGTTGAACGCCAAACGGGATCGAGCCAAAACCGAGGCCCTAATTGTGGCCGAAGCCGGTCAAAAAGGTGCGGTCACCATTGCCACTAACATGGCCGGTCGTGGAACGGACATTAAACTCGGCCAAGGTATTCGAGAAGTAGGCGGTTTGGCCATTATCGGTACAGAACGTCACGAAGGACGCCGCATTGACCTTCAGCTTAGAGGCCGAAGCGGTCGACAAGGGGATCCGGGAGAGAGTCAGTTTTATGTTTCTCTCGACGACAACCTGATGCGATTGTTTAGTTCGGACCGAGTTGCCAAAGTAATGGACCGGTTAAATCTAGAAGACGGGGCGGTGATCACGCACCCTTGGGTGAACAAAAGTATCGAGCGTGCCCAAGCGAAGGTTGAGCAAAACAACTTTGCTATCCGTAAGCGGCAACTTGAATACGACGATGTGTTGAACGCCCAGCGTCATGTTATTTATGATCGCCGTAACCATGCGCTGAAAGGGGAACGTCTAGCTGGCGATATCGAAGACCAGCTACGCCAAATTGTGGAGCGCCTCGTAAAAACGCACCACGGCGAAGGAAACATGGACGAGTTGCGCGAAGACCTTCTCAGAATGTTGGCCCTGGACTTTGATATGGAGATCGAAACGTTCCATCGTTTGGGAGAAGATGGGGTGATCGATAATATTTTTGAAGCCGCTACGGAAATGTACGAGCGGAAACGGGCGGCCTTGGCGAAACCGTTTTTCGAAAGCATGAAGCAAATTCGGGCTTCTGACAACGAAAACAAGCCGGAGAAAGTGTTCGTTGACTTTACAGACGGTCGTCGCGTTATGCGGGCCGTGGTTAAAATCGACGATGCCATTGCTACCGAAGGGCAGGAGGTGAACGATGCGCTTGAGCGCGTGGCCTCGCTATCCCTCATTGATTCCCATTGGACCGAACACCTTCGTAATTTGGACGAAGTGAAAGAAGGGATTGGGCTACGTGCCTACGGCCAACGCGACCCGCTGATTGAATACAAAATGGAGGCGTACAAATTATTCGCCGAAATGATGGATGAGATCAACGAATCGGTCGTTTCTTTCGTGTTTCGCAGTGGACCGCTAGTGAATCAAAAAGAATCCACACGGACCGCGGCTCCTCGGAGATTGGACCCCCGGAAGGCTCAAGCTACGCATGAAGCCGCGTCTCCTTCCTATGGCGTTGGCGGCTCAGCAGGAAACCAAGCCGCAGGCAAAGACCCGTCGGCCAAAGCTGCTCCGGTTATAGCCGACGATAAAGTGGGTCGAAATGATGTCTGTCCTTGCGGGAGTGGGAAGAAATACAAACATTGTCACGGCAAACTTTGATCTAAAACAGCGTGCTGCAGCGTCTCTACATTCGCGACTTTACTCTAATTGAAGAGCTTGAGGTGGAATTTAACTCCGGCCTCAATATTGTCACGGGTGAAACGGGAGCTGGTAAGTCCATTATTGTGGGCGCTTTAAAACTCATTCTGGGAGATAGAGCGTCAACCGATGTGGTCCGTCCAGGCGGTAAAAAAGCGATTGTTGAGGGTGTTTTCGAGGCTCGGGACGACGAGGATTTTCGCCAACTGCTGGTAGAAAACGAGATTGAGCAAAGCACGCAACTCATTCTGCGCAGGGAAATCTCTTCTACCCAAAGCCGGGCGTTTATCAACGATTCGCCGGTTACAGTCGGTGTGTTAAAGCAAATTGCGTCCGAACTGGTCGACCTCCACGGCCAACATGAGCACCAATCCTTGCTGAGGCCCGAAACGCATCTCAAATTGGTAGATGGCTTTGGGGGATTAGAAGGGCTACTTAGAGCCTACTCAGAGCAGTATGATCGGGTCAAAGCCCTGAAAAACAAAAGGGATCAAATTGCCAGTAAAGAACGGGAGTTGAGGCAGGAAAAAGACCTATTGGCGTTTCAGATCAATGAAATTGACACGGTGGCCCCAACTCCGGGCGAGGAAGACGAGTTAGAAGCGGAACGGCGCATTTTATCCAATGCCGAAAAACTTTACGAAGCTACATCGGCCCTTTTCGACCTGTTACATAACTCCGAGTCCGCCATTGGAGACTTATTGGTTCGCGCCAGAAATGAATTGCAGGACTTGTGTCGGATAGATACCGATTTTGAGGCCACCCGAAGCGAAATCGCGAGTGCCCAAATCTCCGTATCCGAGGCAGCAGCGTTTTTGCAGGACTACAATTCCAGAATTGAATTCAATCCCGAACGCCTTGAGGAAATTCGGGAACGTCTCATTGAGTTTGACCGACTCAAGCGCAAATACGGCGGCACCATTGAAGCGGTGTTGTCCTTTAGAAGCGATATTCAAGAACGGTATGAATTAGCGACCGATTTTGAAGGAGCGTTAAGTCGCATTAGCAAAGAATTTGAGGCGGCCTGCTTAGAGCTGTCGGATGTGGCCATGCGCTTATCGTCCAAGCGGATGTCAGCTGGGAGTCAGATTGAGTCGGCTCTTGTAAAAGAGATGGCCCATTTGGGTATGCCGTCTAGTCAATTCAACGTTTCTCTGAGTCGAACAGCCGACGCGAGTGGATGGGTAACCAATGGCACGGATCGATTTGCCGCATCGCCAAAAGGAATCGATGAGTGCTCCTTTTATATTTCCACCAATCAGGGCATGGAGCCCATGCCGTTGGCAAAGGTGGCTTCTGGAGGTGAAATATCACGGATCATGCTCGCTTTGAAGTCCATTTTGGCTAAAAGTGAGCGCATGCCCATCCTCATTTTTGATGAGATTGATACCGGAATTTCAGGGGCCATCGCTCAACGAGTGGGTGATTGCATGTTGGATTTGGGGAGCTATCATCAAATTATTGCTATAACCCACCTTCCACAGGTTGCCTCGGCTGGTTCCACGCATTTCAAGGTCGAAAAATGGAGTGAAGGCGGTGAAACGCGGACCTCCATGAAGCAACTTACGAGCGATGAACGCCGGGTAGAGATTGCTTCCCTGTTAAGTGGTTCTGCAATAACTGAAGCATCGTTACACAGTGCTCAGGAATTGATCGAGAGCCGTCAAAAATAGTCCCAAACAAACCCCCAAACGCACACATATCCATGGTAAACCCCCTTTCAGTGATTCGATTTGGTACCGACGGATGGAGAGCCGTGATTGGTGATGGTTTTACCAATGACAATTTGGAGCGAGTCGCACGGGCAACGGGGTCTTGGTTGTTGGATGAATATGGATCAACCGCATCGGTGGTCATCGGGTACGATACCCGATTTAGGGGGCAGGATTTTGCCAAGCACGTTGCCGTCGTACTATCGTCAATGGGCGTACGCGTTGTGTTGGCGGATTCCTTTGTGCCGACCCCTGCAATATCATGGGCCACATTGAATTATGGGCATTGTGCAGGGATTGTAATTACCGCAAGTCACAACCCGCCGGAATACAATGGGTTTAAAATAAAGGGTCATTTTGGGGGATCTGCACTACCTGAGATGATTGCGGATGTCGAGTCTCGATTGGCGGCGCATGAGTGTTTAGCGTACCCCACGTTTGAAGAGCAAGTGGCGAGCGGCGTAATCCTATTTGAGTCCATTCGATCGCTGTACGTCAAACATCTTCGTACCATCATTGACTTAGACGCCATTCAACATGCGGGCATAACCATTGTCCACGACGCCATGTTCGGCGCAGGTCAAGGCGTTCTTTCTGAGTTGTTGGGTGCGGAACGGGTTATTGAAAAGCGGTGCACGGTAAACCCTGGTTTTGAAGGCATTCCGCCTGAACCCATTGAACGCAATCTGAATTTGTTGCGGGCAGATATTACGAGCAACCGATGTGACGCCGCCATAGCCAACGATGGCGACGCGGATCGCATTGGCATGGCGGATGAACACGGTGATTTTGTGGATTCACACCGTTTATTGGCTTTGCTTGTGGATTATTTGCACCATGACAAAGGATTGAGGGGCTCCGTGGTTAAAACCTTTTCAACCACCGACATGCTCGATAAAATGTGTGCTGCGCTCGGTATTCCGATTGAGACAACGGCCATTGGATTCAAATATATCGGTGGCAAGTTTTTAGATGGGGATGTTTTGGTAGGGGGAGAAGAGTCTGGTGGAATGGCGGTAAAAGGTCATATTCCTGAACGCGATGGCCTATTTATTGGGCTGCTTATTCTGGAAATGATGGCTCGAAGAGGGAAGCAGTTGTCTTCTTTAGTTGCCGATCTCCACGAATCATACGGATACCATGGCTACTACCGGGACGATGTGCATACCAGCGTAGCCCAGAAAGATGCCATTCTTGTTCTATTGAAGGAAAAAGGTGGGCTTACCCACATCGCTGGGCAACCTGTTCGCTCTGTCGCGTCGCTGGATGGATACAAACATCGGGTGGATTCGGGATGGCTACTTATTCGGCCATCCGGGACCGAGCCGGTTCTTCGGGTTTATGCGGAAGCGGAATCGGAAGAAGCTGCGAAAGCGTTAGTCGAAGATGCTATGGTTCAACTTGGCGTAGCGTAGGATCGATAACCGCTGCGAGTTCGGCCATCATCATGGCGGTGGCCCCCCAAATTTGATATCCATTGAAGTCGAAGAAGGGAATGTTCCGTTCCTGACCTGCCACGTTAGACGGGAAGAAACGTCGTTTTTCAG
>JAURGV010000192.1 GCA_030833605.1 Rhodothermales bacterium | reverse complement strand
GAGGTGCTGCTTTCGATTGCGGGTTGGGTCAGAATCACCGCGCTTTCTACGTTCAAGGAAGGAGACCGTATCGAAATTAACAACGTGCGAGGAGATGTTAGTGATGTTCGCCTTTTGAGGACCACCCTCATGGAGGTCGGGGGCTGGGTAGACGCCGATCAAAGCACCGGAAGAATAGTCCATGTCCCGAACAGTTGGCTTTTTGAATTCGCCGTTTACAATTACACCCGTTCCTTCAAGTTCATCTGGAACGAACTCCCCATTATTGTAACGTTTAGATCCGATTGGAAAGCCGCTCGTGACATCATGCAGAAATGGGCAGAGGAATCCGCTTCGATTATTGAAAACCAAGCACGGGAAGAAATCCACCAAATTGGTCAAGAATTTCTATTCCATTATTCCATACTGACGCCATTTGTATACGTCCGTATCGAGCGAGACGGCGTTCAACTGACGCTTCGCTACTTGTGTGAAGCACGCAAAAGGCGAGGATCTGAACATGCCTTGACCTTAATGATCTTGGAAGACTTTAAAAATCATCCGAACATTGAAATCGCCCATCGCTCACTGGCTATGGTTCCACGCGATGCACCTCAATTTGAAGGAATGCCACCCAAATCGGTGACCTAAACCATGTGGTTTTGCACGGTTGGGTTTGTTAAATAATTATTTGCCGCTCGTTAAAAAGGAGTGTATCTTGGGACCATGACGAATACAAATGCACATACGACGTCCCGGAATAATTGGTGGTGGCACCTTTCGGACGGGTAGGTGCATCATTCTGAATAGTAGAACACGTTGAATGCTGTATTGCCCGTTACCTTTGGTGACGGGCTTTTTTGTTTCTTATACCTGATTGTTAATCGCACGTTGGTTCAAATATGACGTTTGGGGAATTTTCAAATCACATTAAAAAAGCGCGAGAAAATGGTGCTACCCGAATAGTTATTCCGGTGCATCGACGGCTCGGAGCGGATTTGTTGACTCCTGTTAGTGCCTTTTTCCAGCTAAGGCAGGAGGCTACCTCTCCTTTTCTACTAGAATCAGTAGAAGGAGGCGAAAAAATGGCGCGGTACTCCTTCCTTGGCAGAAATCCGTATCTGACGGTCACGGCTCATGGAAGGGAGACCCGATTGGAGTTTGCCGACCAAAACGTGGCCGATTCCACGGTCCAACAGGATATTTTTACGGTTCTCGCCGATTTGATGAGCCGATATACGGAAATTTGTCCCCCTGGTCTTCCCCGCTTGACCGGAGGTGCCGTTGGCTATTTTTCGTACGATTGCATTCGTCTCATTGAGCGTTTACCTAATGCACCAACAGACGATTTATCCGTTCCAGATGCTATTTGGTGCTTTTACGACACCATTGCCGCCTTTGACCATGTTAAACATCAATTGGTGTTGATGGCCAGTGCGTTTATACGCCCCGAAGAAAACGAACGAAGCGTTTACGATGCGGCGATGGCTAAGTTAGACGCCCTGGAAGCCACTTTTTCCCGCTCGATCTCCCTCGGATCGGATCCCGTCCAATTGGTGGGATCGGTCGAATCGAATGTCTCGCCCGAAAACTTCGAAGCATCCGTGCGAAGAGCCAAAGATTTTATTCATGAAGGAGACATCTTTCAGGTTGTCCTTAGCCAGCGCTTTGCCTCTCAATTTTCAGGCGATCCCTTCAACTTGTATCGCGCGTTGAGGCAAGTCAATCCATCTCCGTATCTATTTTATTTAGACTTCGATTCCTTTAAGCTAGTAGGGTCCTCACCAGAAGTGTTGGTACGCGTCGAAAACGGCCGAGCTGAATTGCTTCCTATCGCCGGCACCAGACCTCGTTCGGAGGATCCTGTAATAGATCGAGAACTCGAAGCAGAGTTGTTGAATGATCCTAAAGAACGGTCGGAGCATCTCATGCTGGTCGATTTAGGAAGAAACGACCTCGGTCGAATAAGTAAATACGGAACGGTTAACGTGGAGAAATATGCCTTTATTGAGCGCTATTCGCACGTTATGCATATCGTTTCTGCCATTTCGGGTGAACTGAACGAATCCGAAAATGCGCTCGATGTGTTTAAAGCCTGTTTTCCAGCCGGAACCGTTAGTGGTGCACCTAAGGTTCGCGCCATGGAAATCATTGATGAATTGGAAACATCCCGACGCGGCGTATATGCGGGCGCGGTGGGTTATCTCGACTTCCGTGGGAATATGGACACCTGTATCACCATTCGAACCATGCTGGTAAAAGACGATAGAGTGTTTATTCAGGCTGGTGCAGGAATTGTGGCGGACAGCGATCCTTCTGCCGAATACGAGGAAACCAGAAACAAAGCCAAAGCGCTCCATCGAGCCATGAACGTAGCTGCCGGAGAACTCTTGTAACCCGCGAACTGTTGTAAGACCCTATTAATTGAAATTGAACATGTCATCTCCTTCATCGCCATCACTGCATAGCGCCCCGGCTCCTTCCACGGACCAGCCCCAAATTGTAGTTTCGGGCATTCAGCCTTCTGGAACCCTGCATTTAGGGAACTACTTTGGAGCCATTCGTCAACACATTGAGCTACATAAGGCCTTTGAATCATACTTTTTTATTGTCAATTACCATGCTTTGACCACGCTCAACGATGCTGAAGCGTTAAAAAAGTACTCCATTGATGTCGCCCTCGACTACCTCGCGCTGGGATTCGACCCCAAACAGTCTCACATCTTCTTGCAAAGCGATGTGCCGCAAGTTACCGAGCTATCCTGGATATTTTACACCATTACACCCGTTTCTCAGCTGGAAAAAGGGGTGTCGTTTAAGGACAAGGTCGCTCAAGGACTTTCCGCCAATGCGGGATTGTTTAACTACCCCATTCTTCAAGCAGCCGACATTTTGGTGTACGGAGGGTCTAGAGTCCCGGTGGGAGCCGACCAAAAACAGAATATTGAAATTTGTCGCGACCTAGCCATCCGGTTTAACGAACGTTTTAGTCCTGAAAACCCCATTTTTCCAGTACCTGAGCCCTATATCCTAGAGGATGTTGCGGTAGTACCCGGCGTGGACGGTCGCAAAATGTCAAAGAGTTACAACAATACCATCGGCATTTTTGATGAGGGTAAAGCGCTCAAGAAAAAGGTGATGAGCATCGTGACGGACTCAACGCCCATGGAAGACCCAAAAGATCCAGAATCCTGCAATGTGTATTCGCTTATCAAACTTTTCGCTACTGCTGAAAAGCGCGAGGAGGTTGCTGCTGCGTATCGAGCAGGTGGATACGGGTATGGACATGCCAAAAATGAGCTCCTAGCATTGATCACAGCTCATTTTGCAGAAGCTCGGGAGCGCAGACATGAATTGTCCAAAGACGTGGGCTATGTGATGGACGTCCTAAGAGAAGGCGGTAAAAAAGGCCGTGAACAAGCGGAGTCGTATATGTCTCGCGTTCGCGAAGCCACTGGCTTGATTACAACCTATTGAGGAAGGCATGATCCTGATAATCGATAATTACGACAGTTTTACGTACAACCTGGTCCATTTGGTGGCGCGGAGCGGAAAAGAATTGCTCGTAAAACGGAATGATGAAATCACGCTTGAGCAAATTGAAGCGCTTCGTCCGGAGGGTATTTTGATTTCTCCGGGCCCGGGTAGACCGGCCGACGCTGGCATTTCCTGTGCAATCATTGCCAAACTAGGCGCAACCGTCCCCGTTTTAGGCGTGTGTTTGGGACACCAAGCTATTGGAGAGGTTTACGGCGGGACCGTAACGTATGCCCCCTTGCTGATGCACGGAAAAACAAGCGAAATTCATCACAACGGAAAGGATCTGTTTTGGGGGGTTTCCGAGCCTTGCACGGCCACGCGGTATCATTCCTTGGTGGTGGAGCCGGCGTCGTTGCCCGATTCGTTGGTGGTGACAGCGCGTTCCGAAGATGGAACAATTATGGGCCTAAAACACCGCATTTTCCCCGTTTTTGGAATCCAATTTCACCCAGAAAGCCTACTGACCGTTGAAGGACCAAAAATGATTGAGAACTGGATAGAGTCGATTGAATCGTTCCAAAGAGACGGTCAAGTTGCATGTTAGCCCTTCTGACCAAACTTGCGGAGCACCATCCCCTTTCGCGCGAAGATGCTTCGCGCGCCATGGAGTTTATGCTCCAAGGAAAGGCCTCACCTGAAGAAATTGCCGGTTTTCTAGTTGGACTTCGGTCTCGTGGTGAAACTTCCGAAGAATTAACGGGCCTTACGGCCACTATGCGATCCTTCGCGGTTTCGGTTGAAGCACCAAAGGCAGCCGTCGACATTGTCGGCACAGGTGGCGATCGCTCGGGCAGCTTTAACATTTCTACCGCAACGGCTTTTGTTTGTCGAGGCGCTGGTGCAACGGTTGCCAAGCACGGCAATCGGTCTGTTTCATCCTTGTGCGGCTCTGCCGACGTTTTGGAAACATTGGGCGTAAAAACGGCGCTGGGCAAAGAAGGCGTTGAGCATTGTTTGAAGGAAGCCGGAATGGCGTTCCTTTTTGCTCCTTACTTTCATCCCGCATTGAAATATGTAATGCCGGTTCGAAAAGCGCTTGGCGTTCGGACGTGTTTTAACATTTTGGGTCCCCTTTGTAATCCTGCGGGGGTAAAGAGGCACTTAATTGGGGCTTTTTCAGTCGATATTGCGGCGGAAATGGCCCGGATCCTGGTCAACCTGGGGTCTGAAAAAGTCTTTTGTGTTCACGCCAGATTGCAGTTTAATGCCTGTTGGCTGGTTGTTTGAACCAGTGCCATACAGTGCAGCAGCGTCAATCGCCAGAGCGATCACATTGGCCAAGTCGCGACGAACCATATTCTCAATGTCAATTGAGGACT
>JAURGV010000191.1 GCA_030833605.1 Rhodothermales bacterium | reverse complement strand
GGCCGCGACAAGAACCGGAGGTATTTTTAATTCCAATGACTTCATTTCGGCATGTCCCAAAGTTGTTTTGAATTCCAAATGGTCGACTTGGGCAACTTAGCAAAAGCTCCCCTTACCAGCGCGAGGGCAATGCGCTCGGCCGGAATGGTGCGATACGTGAGAGGTAAAACCCGCATAATCCCTTTAAACAGTTGCTCGGCGAATCGGCTGTCGTCGGACCGTTCTCCGTCGATCATCGAAGGGCGGACAATAAGGGTTTGGTCGAAGTTTAGCGCTAAGATGGACTGTTCCAATTCACCCTTTATACGACTGTAAAACACGCGCGAATGAGCATTGGCCCCAATCGATGAAACCAGTCCAAAAAAGAAAGCCCCTTGGGCTTTCATGGTGCGCGCGATCATGAGTGGAATGCCAACATCAATGCGCTCCATTTCTGCTTCGCTTCCCGCCTTTCTGATGGTCGTTCCGAATGCGCAAAATACGTGATGAATGGGCACGGGAGGCTCAAAAGACGCCAAATCGGACAGATCAGACACCACATAGAGCAGTTTCTGGTGCTCTTTAGAGAGCCGTCTTCGACCCAACACTACGACCTGGGTATACTGCGGGTTGTCGAGCAGCAGGTCCAGGCATTTTCCGCCAACCAATCCGCTTGCTCCTAGAATTAATGCATTCAACGTGGTTTCTACAGCATTTGATTTCTGAGGATTATTCTTTAGTTGGGCCTGGGCGTTTCCTTAATTCGAATGCTGCGCCAGCGAACCGTTTTGCCTTCCAAAGCGGGATCACCAATGGAATGCACCTGCAAGGCAATAAACCCGCTTGGTGACTTTGGATCTACTAAATCGGCAGCAAGCACGCCGTTAAGCCAGGTTCGGATATGGGAGCCATTGGTTTCAATCCGGACGTGATTCCATTCGTTTTGCTTGAACGCTTTTTGGGCCGCTGGCCGTCCCACGAGATTAAATAACCAGCCTCTACCCCCTTCCTCATAGAGCCCCGCAGACCACGCTCGATCGGAAGGATCGATTTCAACTTGGTAGCCATGGACACGACCGTTGTTTACCGTTGGAATGCTGTGGCTTCGGATTTGGATACCAGAATTCAACAGGGGATCCACCAAAAACTCCAATTCCAATA
This sequence comes from Rhodothermales bacterium, assembly GCA_030833605.1. GTDB lineage: Bacteria > Bacteroidota > Rhodothermia > Rhodothermales > UBA10348 > UBA10348. The sequence goes on along the minus strand of JAURGV010000191.1, from coordinate 3,748 downwards.
CAAAATCGGCGTATTCACGGGTGGTAGCCAAAAATGAATTGGGTGATTTGGGAACGGTGGTGCCCACAATCTCACCGTTGGAAACGGCATATGTAGCGGTTCCACCGAGCTGTTTCCATCCATCGAGGGTTTTCCCGTCAAATAGCGATGTCCATCCTGTTTCGCTTTTGCGAAGGCTTTCGGCCGTATGAACGGTAGGCTTCTCCGTTGCGCGAATCGCGGCTACATCTTCGGCGAGGACACCACCAGACTGATTGCCCCACGCATTGCGGACAAAAGTCAGCGCGTCGGCAATTTGTGCATCGGTAAACGGCATATCCCGAAGACCCGGCATTTCGCCTACCATTTCAGGTGCCGCATAGCGCGTCCCACCAACATCAACAGGTCCCTTAATCCCGTTTAAAACAAGTCGAATGAGCCGCTTTTCGTTTTGCAATACCCAATGCGATCGAACCAGCGGCGGTGCCGTTGCCGTCAATCCTTCGCCATTTGGGCCATGACACGTCGCGCAGAACGAGGTATAAACCGCTCTGCCTCGCTCGAACGACTCGTTAAACGAAGCTGGTAATAAGCGCACTTCATCGAGGCCTTTAACAAGCGCCATGCCTGCAGCCTGTTTGAGTGCTCCAGACAGTTTTCCATTATCTCGAAGTGCCGCAGGGGACGCATCGATAAAGGATTGCTCTTGGTCTTCCAGGCTTCCCAAAATTGCATCAACAACGTAATTGGCTTCGGGATGCCGCGAAACCAATTGCCATTGGGCAGAGATGGCTCGCTTGCGATGGGTATCATAAAAATGCGGCAGCGATGCGGCAACGTGCTTGGCAACCTCTTCGCTGGGATCGGTAGCGAGGCTTTCGAGCAACCGAAGCATTCGGTCACCACCTAAGCCAGTGGCAAGTTGGACCACAACAGCTTTTACCTTGGAATCGGTCGACCTAGCGGCCAATTCTAAGGTGGTTGGGGTCAATTTCCCCAACCCTTCCAACGTCCATAACGCGTGAATCCGCGTCAATGAATTCGGTGCGCCGGTGGCGAGGGCTGCTAGGGCCGTTTGCTGCGAAAAAGCGGCCCGTTCAATCAAAAGACGTTGCGCGGTGTCTCGCCACCATCCATTGGGATGCGACAACGTTTTTACGAGTTCCTGATCGCTTGCTTTGCTCAAACGAGGCATGGCCCCCAGCGGCTTATCAGTCCACCGAATGCGATAGATACGTCCCAGACCAAGGGGCAATTCTAGACCTCGCATCTTGATTTGGCGCTTTAAGTAGTCGGTCAGATAGGTGCTGTGCTGAATCACGCCACGGTACATATCGAGAATAAACAGGCTTCCGTCCGGCGCCGTGTAGCCATTTACGGGCCGAAACCGTTCGTCGGTCGCCGTTAAAAATTCCGCTCTTTCATTGGGTGAAGAGCCCACCATGCGGCCTTCGTTTTCTGTCAAAACAACCCTTTTTACAAGATTAGCGGCCGTTTCTTGTACAAACGCATTTCCGTAAAACTCGCTTGGGAATTGGTCGCCGCGATAGATGACCGGGCCTGCGGCCGAGGTAACGTTCACCAACCTACCGGTACTATCTAAAACGCCGGGTTGATAGCCCCTGTTTACGCCCGGGGTTACACGGCGAGGAAACGTTGTGTTATTGGCTCGACTGGGACCATACGCCCTGCGATCGCCAACCTCGTGATGAGGGTTTTGAAGAAATAAGCCGGGCCGCGCGTCGTCTCCGAGCAGCGTTTGACTGTTGTTGTTATAGAACAAACGACCATAATCGTCTTGCGTGATGCCCCACTGCCCGCGGTATTCCGTTTGCTCTTTGGTCCATTTTCCATCTTGAAAGCGGTACCGCTGATCGGATTTGGCGTTGTAAATCCAATTGTCCATCCCGACCAAGAGGTCATTGGGTTGGTGCTCAGGATTGCCTCCGACGGCATAGGCCGAGTCGACAACGGTCATTTTACCCGCTGCGTATCCGTTTCTTTCGACATAAAACAAGTTTGGGGGTACGGCGACGAGAATTCCTTTATTGTAGACAGCAACGGCCCGCGGAAGAAACAAACCGTCCATAAACACACTGGAGGTTTCGTACTGTCCATCGCCATCTTCATCCCGAACCACTACAACGCGCCCAGCCGGATCGCCGGTTGCGTCGCCATCGGGGGTCGTCATGTAGTCGCGCATTTCCACAATCCACATGGCCCCGTCTTCATCAAAAGCCATGGCCACGGGATCGACTACATCGGGTTCGGCTGCAACGAGTTCCACCGAAAATCCGGACTCCAATTCAAAATCGGCAATCGCTTCCTCGGCGCTTCGAACAGGCGCATCGGGAATCTCGGACGGATCCACGATGTCCACGTCCATGGGCGCATCGCCATCTACCGCCGGGACATCGGGTGAAGGAGTACAAGAGACAACGAATCCAAGGAGGATCCAAAGCGGAATAAAACGAGCCTTCATGAGGGGCAGCAGATTGGTTGAACCCCTAATCTACAATATTCCCTTCTGCTTCAACAATGTAAAGGTAGCCGGGTTACCCTATTTGGCAACGAGAACCAATTGAATGCTGTCTTTGCGTGTTAAACGGCCTTTTTCCATTTCGAATGCGATCAATCGGTCACCATCGCGCATGAATACGGTTTCATCGTCCGCATCAAAGGAATCTGTGCTTCCCAACCACAACTGGCCTTTATCGTTGACCGACCAGGTGGATTCTTCTTGCTCTTCATTGTCTCCAAAAGCGTTCACATCCACAATGAGCTTCTGATTTTTTTGGAATTCAAAGCGTATGTCGATTTCATCCATCAACCCATCGACCGCGTTCAACGCGATTCGTTCGAAAACAGAATCGGCTTCTTTTTTCAAATCAAAAACCATTTTCCAGGTGGTTCCTTCCAGATCCTTGGCATAAACGCGCGATTGAGCCATTGCAGTGGATGCACCCATTATGATAACCAAGGCGGCTAGTAGTATTTTTTTCACGGATTTGAACTTGTTGAGTGGATAATTACCTCTTGTAGCGAAAAAGTGGGCAATAGGTTACAGGGGCGATACAAAACGGGATTTCCCCACAAGAATTCGACATGCTCACGCCCTATCTTATCGGCATCCATCATATCTCGGTTTCAAGATGCGCATTCTCTTCATTGCCTTCGTATTTAGCATGCTGTCCTTGTCCGCATGCCAACCTTCAGATAAACCCCTCGAACCTATGGAGCACGGTATTCTAGTGTCCAAATTTGGGACCTTACCAGACGGCCGAGAGGCCTCGTTGTATACCATCCAAAGCCCTTCCGGGATGAAAATGAGCGTCACCAATTTTGGTGCTACTATCGTTTCGCTGACCGCACCGGATAGGGATGGAAACCAGGAGGATATTGTACTTGGTTTTGATTCACTGAGCTCCTACCAAACGCAGAGTCCCTATTTCGGCGCCGTTGTAGGTCGGTATGGGAATCGGATTGCAAACGGTAGTTTTTCACTGGACGGAGAAACGTACACGCTTGCTAAAAACAACGGAGACAATCACTTACACGGAGGCCTGGTGGGCTTCGATAAGGTTTTGTGGGAAGCGAATCCGTTCTCGATGGGCTCGGAACACGGCATAGTGATGACCTACACCAGCCCGGATGGGGAAGAAGGGTATCCCGGAACCCTAGAGGCCAAAGTGACCTACTTATTGACAACTGATAACCGGTTGATTGTGAGCTATCAGGCCAGCACCGACAAAGCTACTCCGGTGAATCT
>JAURGV010000190.1 GCA_030833605.1 Rhodothermales bacterium | reverse complement strand
GAAGGAAAACTGAAGCACTCCCCGGAAGACCTAAGATCGTATCAAGCGGATGTGGTCGCGGTTCAAGCCGAGTTGTTTTTGCCGTTAATGGATGGCGCGACCAATTTGTCTGAAGTTGGAAGTGAGGTACAAAGTCGGCTTCAAGGATTTGATGGAAATATGACGTTGGAGTCCACCACTGCGTTTCTTTTTGCTTCTTTTATGGAAGTTTTACAGGACTACGTGTGGGATGAGGATGCATTCACGGGCCTGGTCAAGCCCTTAGACATTCGAATTTTGGAAAGGCTTGAAAACGGAGATACGTCTTGGTTCGACCGGGTAGATACACCGGAAGTGGAATCGGTTGCTGATCTGATGGGAATGGTGTTAAACGAGGTCGGTATACGCTGGGAAGAAGCCGGTAAAACGGAAGCTCCGTGGGGTGAACAACAATCGCTCGTAATCCGGCATATTACTCGTTCGGAGGCCCTAAAGCCCCTTTGGAGAGGACCATTTCCTTTTCCCGGATATAAAGATACCCTTTCTCCGGCGATGAATAATCTCGTTGTGTATAGCGCTTCGTGGCGCGTTGTTGTCGATTTTACAACGTCTCCGCCTTTGGCAACAGCCGTGTATCCAGGTGGTCAAAGCGGCAATCCGTTTTCCACAAATTATGACAGCCACATCGACAAATACGTCGCTTTTGACTATTATCCGCTCGACCTCCGCGATAAGCCCAGTTCATCGAAATAATTCAACACCTATGTCCGATCAACGTTTTTCGAGCCGATTAGGCCTCATTCTTAGTGTTCTAGGAATAGCCGTCGGAACCGGTAATATTTGGCGTTTCCCTCGCATCGCCGCTTCGAATGCAGGAGAATCGGGAGCCGGTGCCTTTTTACTGGCTTGGTTTGTGTTTTTGTTGGTTTGGTCTGTACCGTTGATCGTAGCAGAATATGCGCTTGGGAAAAAAGGCCGGATGGGAGTTGTTGGTACGATCGCCAAAATTGCCGGAGAAAAATTCGCCTGGATGGGGGCTTTCATCGCTTTTGTCGCCACCGCAATCATGTTTTACTACTCGGTAGTAGCAGGATGGTGTCTGTACTACTTTTCTCAAATGGTGGCGAATCCATTGCCCATTTCGGCAGAGTCATCTACGGTGATCTGGGAGAGTTTTCAAGGGTCCGGCTTACCGGTTGTTTTTCACGGTATTGCGATGACTATCGGAGCTTTGGTGGTTTGGAAAGGCATTCAGTCCATCGAGAAAGCAAACAAAATCCTTATTCCCGCACTGTTTACCATCGTCCTGATTTCGCTGATTCGAGCGGTCACCTTGGATGGCGCCATGGATGGTATCGTCTTCTTATTTACACCCGATTGGGCCACTCTAGCTGCACCTCGTCTTTGGCTTGAGGCTTTGACGCAAAATGCGTGGGATACTGGAGCTGGTTGGGGCCTCATTTTGACGTACGGGGCCTATATGCACACCAAACACGGTGTGGTTAAGAATGCCATGGTGACTGGATTTGGTAATAACCTGGTGTCCTTGTTGGCTGCGATTACCATTTTCGGGACAGTTTTCGCCGTTTTAGGGTCGGAAATATCTCGCCCGGAAATTTTATCGGTCATGCAAACGAGTGGTCCAGCTGCTACGGGATTGACGTTTATTTGGATGCCGCAGTTGTTCGCAAAAATGGCGTTCGGTAATCCGCTCGCGATGATGTTTTTCCTTGGATTGTCATTTGCCGCTTTTAGTTCATTGATTTCAATGATCGAGCTTACAACACGGATTTTGGTCGATATGGGCATCACTCGGAAAAATGCGGTTGTATCCGTGTGCACGGTCTCTTTCTTAATGGGTATTCCATCGGCCATTAACCTAACCTTCTTCGGAAATCAGGACTTTGTTTGGGGCGTTGCGCTAATGATATCAGGAGCATTTATCGCATTTTCCATCAACAAATATGGCACAAAAGCCTTCCGGAAAGAAGCCATAGATGGCGTTGAGGGGGATTGGAACGCTGGCCCTGGATGGGACTTCCTGATGAAATATATGATACCCCTACAGGCGGTTATTCTTTTGGGCTGGTGGCTGTGGTTGTCCGCGACAGCCTACGCTCCTGATACGTGGTTTAATCCGCTCGATCCCTATAGCGTCGCGACTGTTTTACTGCAATGGGCAGTCGTGTTGGGTGTGTTCCTGATGGCTAATAAGTGGATGGTGCACAAAACGTTAGGCGTTCGTGCCGAATAAAATTAAGGTTTTGTTCGTGTGCTTGGGCAACATTTGCCGAAGCCCGGTAGCCGATGGCGTGTTTAAAGCGCTGGTTGATGCCGAATCACTCCAGGAATACATCGAAGTGGATTCCGCTGGCACCAGTGGATGGCACGAGGGTGGCATGCCCGATTCCAGAATGATGGCGACTTCCAAAAAACACGGTGTGCCGCTCGATCACTTGAGGTCACGGTTGTTCATTGAGCAGGATCTGAGTCGATTTGACCTCATCCTCGCGATGGATAAACAGAATGTGCGGGATATCGTGAAGCTGGATCGAGACAGCAGGTTTGCGGATAAAGTAAGGCTGTTTCGTTCGTTTGATCCAGAGCCAGGAAATTTAGAAGTACCGGATCCGTATTACGGTGGGGCACAAGGGTTTGAAGACGTGTATAGCATGGTCGAACGAACCTCAACGCCGTTGCTGAAACACGTCATTCAGATGCTCCCACCGTCGGTCCAAGAGGGACTATAGAACCATTCCTTATCGGTCCAGAATGGACTGTAAAAAGGCCCATAACGCCCTTTCTTGAGCTAAATCTGAAAGCAGCAAATCCGGATTCATAGCCTCCAATGATTCCCAGGACGACATCCCAGTAGATACCCCAATCGACCACGATCCAAAATGTTTGGAGCACGTGATGTCGTGTTCGGTGTCGCCAATTACAATGGTTTTATCGGGATTGAAGGCTTTTTTATACCAAGCAGCTGCACGATCACGCGCTACAAGAGGCAATTCATTGCGGTTTTCATGGTCGCTACCGAATCCACCACAGGGGAAAAAGGAAGAGAGGTTTCCCGCACCTAATTTCATGTAAGCCGTTTGCTGCATATTCCCGGTGATGAGGGCCAAGGAATAATTAGGATCTTCGTGCAGTTGATTTAAAAGCGGCAATACTCCTGGCAAAATCGTGATATTGTCCGGACGAATCACGCGCTCTAACTCCTTGGTGTACAACGCGAGACAGGGTTCGAGTAGCTCAGGTATTTCTTCGTCTGTAAAATTAGCCTGCTTCAGAATGTCCCGAACAATGGCCGGGTCGGTTCTCCCACCAAGTGGAATGGTTGACATATCCACGGGATGGTTGCAAAAATCGGAGAGGGCTTGTGCAATGGCTCGTCTTCCTGTTCCGCCTGAGGTAATAAGGGTGCCATCAATATCAAAAAGAACAAGAACCATAAAATCAGTCTAAAATGAAGGGCGAATTAGGAATGTCTTCGTGGCGTATTTCGTCCACTTTTTCCTTTTTTTGGTATCCTGCGTACAACTTATTGGGAAAATTAAGCACAACAGCGTCTGCAGCTCCGACATTCTTATAGGCATGAATGACGCCGGGCGGGATGGTGACCATGCATTGATTTTCAGAGCCAACGTCTAAAACCCACCGATGCTTATACGTGGCAGAGCTTTTGCGATTGTCCCACATGTAGAGCCGGTAGTGGCCGTGGAAAAAGCCAAATCGATCACTTTGGGATACGTGTTCGTGCGGTCCACGTTCTTTGCCTGGCTTGGTGGAGGAGAGGTATCCCATTTTAGGGAACTGATCCAAACCAATTTCATCGCTGCGGAATAGTTCGGCTAACCATCCGCGATCGTCAGAAAAAACAGAAAACGGAATGACATCCACACCGTCAATCGAGCCATCAATCCACATTATCGTGCCGCCTCACTTCCGAGTTCTTCGTAATACAAATCTCTAGCCAACTTATTGGCTTCTTCCAGGCCGTCAAACGTACCAGCATCACCCCACCAGGACGTTAAAATGCCATAGGTTAACGTGCCTGCACTGGCGTACCGATTACTAACGTCGCTGATTTCCAATTCACCACGCTCCGATGGTTTCAGCGCGTCGATCAAAGAAAAAACCGATGCGTCGTAGAAGTAAATACCGACTACCGAATAGGAAGATGGGGGAGTAGAAGGCTTTTCAATAACCCGTACGATTCGGTCATCTATTATTTCGGGTACGCCGTATCGTTCGGGGTCGTGGACTTCCTTTAACAGCACACGCGCGCCGGATCCGGTAGAACGGATTTGCTTTTCAAACGCTTTGATTTCGTGGCCGATATCGGCACCCAGCACATTATCTCCTAAAACTACTACAAAAGGTTCTTGGCCCACGAAATTGCGTGTCAGGGCGAGTGCCTGGGCAATTCCTCCAGGTTCGTCTTGGACGCGATAGGTTAGATCTAACCCCATTCGGGAGCCACTTCCCAGCAAATTAACCACATCGCCCATGTGTTCTGGGCTCGTAACCACAACGACTTCTGTAACCCCAGCTCGACGCAACCGCATGAGGGGGTGAAAGATCATGGGGTAACGGCCAACCGGCAACAGGTGCTTATTCGTGACACGAGTGAGCGGATAAAGTCTGCTTCCGGTGCCCCCAGCGAGTATAACGCCTTTCATGCCGTTCTTGATTGGTTTGATTCTCTGTCGACGTACTGACGCTGATAATACGACAGGTAGGACTCGTCTACCACGTCACGGAGCCAATCTTCATGGCTTAGATACCACTGGACCGTTTCAAGTAATCCGGTTTGTAGGGTGTGTTTGGGCTTCCAGTTCAACGCCTGCTGTGTCTCGGAAGAGTCGATGGCGTATCTGAAATCGTGTCCAGCCCGGTCTTTAACGAACGTAATCAGCTGCCGGGATTTTCCGATGGGCTG
>JAURGV010000018.1 GCA_030833605.1 Rhodothermales bacterium | reverse complement strand
ATCGACTATTCGATGTCGGTTATTGTAAGTCGAGCCCTCCCTGATGTGAGAGATGGGCTAAAACCTGTTCACCGCCGTGTTTTATACGGTATGAGCGAACTCAATATGAGTGCAGGTGCGGCGTACAAAAAAAGTGCTCGTATCGTTGGGGAGGTCTTGGGTAAATACCACCCTCATGGCGATACAGCGGTGTACGACACCATGGTTCGTATGGCGCAAGAGTTTTCTATGCGTTACCCCTTGGTCGATGGACAAGGTAACTTTGGGTCCGTTGACGGCGACCGCGCGGCGGCGATGCGGTACACAGAAGCCCGAATGACACGTCTTTCGGAAGAAATGCTTCGTGATCTGGGAAAAGAGACTGTCGATTTCCAGGAGAACTTCGATGGTTCGTTGACTGAGCCTGAAGTATTACCTGCAGCCATTCCGAACTTGTTGATTAACGGGACCGACGGGATTGCCGTGGGTATGGCGACTAAAATCCCCCCGCACAACATTACAGAGACCATCAATGCCACCGTGGCTTATATCGATAACCCCGATATAACCATTGACGAATTGGTTGAGATCGTGCCTGCTCCGGACTTCCCAACGGGCGGTATCATTTATGGCCATACCGAAGTCCGTCAAGCCTATCACACCGGTCGCGGCCGAGTTGTGATGCGCGCCAAAATGCACGAAGAAGAAGTGCGTCCGGGCCGCATGGCGTTGATTGCGACGGAAATCCCCTATCAGGTCAATAAGAGTTCGCTTCTGGAAAAGATTGCGATGCTAGCACGGGACAAAAAAATTGAGGGTATTTCCGATTTAAGGGACGAATCCGATCGCGATGGGATGCGGATTGTGATTGAATTGAAAAAAGATGCCCTTCCTTCAGTCGTTGAGAACCAGCTCTATAAATACACCCAGTTCCAGCAGACCTTTGGAATGAACGTTGTGGCTCTGGTTAAAGGGCGCCCGCGCACCCTGAACCTCAAAGAGCTCATCAAATACTACGTAGAGCACCGACACGATGTGGTTCTACGCAGGGTCCAATACGACCTGCGGAAAGCTGAAGAAAGAGCCCACATTTTAGAGGGTCTTTCCATCGCCTTGGATCACTTGGATGCGGTAATCACCATTATCCGCAATTCGGCTGATTCGGACGAAGCCAGAACCGCCTTGATGGCCGGGGTTTTCCCAGAGAAACTCACGGTCGCACAGCTAACCAAATTGGAATTACCTACCCATAGCAATTCCCTCTTTACCCTTTCTGAGATTCAAGCGAAAGCCATCTTGGATTTGCGCTTGAATCGTTTGACTGGTCTAGAGCGTCAAAAAATTGAAGACGAATTCCAGGCTTTGTTGACCGAAATTGCTCGTTTGAACGAAATTCTGGCTGACAAAGGGCTGCGTTCCGACATTATCCGTACCGAACTCATTGAAATGAGAGATAAGTATGGTGATGTTCGTCGCACGGAGATTGACTACACCGGTGGTGGAGACATCTTCATTGAAGACCTCATTGAAGACGAGCAGGTTATCGTTTCGATTTCCCACCAAGGGTTGATTAAACGAACCAGTTCGAACGAATATGCTGCCCAAGGCCGTGGCGGCACGGGTAAACGCGGAACAGCGATGCGAGATGAAGACTTCATCGAGCATCTTTTTGTTGGCAATAATCACGATTACCTGCTGTTTTTCACGGATCATGGCCAGTGTTACTGGCTTCGCATCTATGAAATCCCAGAAGGCTCTAGGGTCAGCAAGGGAAGATCTATCCGAAATTGCATCCAGATTGGGCCGGAAGATCGCATCCGTGCGATCCTACCCGTTTCCAAAGATGACTTTAGAAGTGAAGAATTTTTGGACTCCCACTTCGTACTTATGGCCACTAAGAGCGGTCAAGTTAAAAAGACGCAATTATCGGCTTTCTCTCGTCCGCGTGTAGATGGTATTATTGCCATTTCAGTGGATGAAGGAGACGAATTGGTCGAAGCCCATTTGACCGATGGAAATGCTAACGTAATTATCGCTTCATCCAGTGGTGTTTGTATTCGTTTTGAAGAATCAGACACCCGTCCAATGGGTCGTAAAACGCGCGGAGTACGTGGAATTCGTTTGGCCAAAGGGCATTCTGTAATTGGAATGATTGTCGTAGATACCGATGAAGACCGCGATATTTTAACCATTAGCGCCAATGGCTACGGCAAGCGAACGTCGTTAGACGAATATCGTCTTCAGTCGCGTGGTGGGAAAGGTATTATTGCACAAAAAACCACCAAGAAAACAGGCCCAATCGTGGCTATTAAGGCGGTTCTTGAATCCAACGACCTTATGATATCTACCGTAGGAGGAATCATGATCCGAATGGATATCGGTTCTATTTCCAAGCTCGGTAGAAATACGCAAGGCGTCCGGGTCATCAAAATTAGGGAAGGAGATTCCATCGCAGATGTAGTTCGTGTTCAAGTCGACGACGACAACGATACCGATACCACAGGTGCGGTCGAGGATGCTACATTTACAGATGTTTAGCACAAAAAGTGAATCCCAAAACCCCATTTTATCGTAAGCAGAGCATTCTGCACTAAATCATAGAAGACGTAATTATGAAACGCACTTTTGGAATTTCCTTACTAGGAATCTTGCTCTTGGGCTTGGCCTCTACACCTGTTGTAGCTCAAGACGACATGACCGCTCGAGGTATTTTAGAAGCACATATTGAAGCAACTGGAGGTCTGACTGCCTGGAAAGAGGTCAAAGATCTAACCAGCTTGGCGGACATTAGCTTTGAAATCCCCCAAATGGGCACTTTGATGCTAAAATTGGAGTCATTTACAGTATTTCCAGGTTATGGCTATACCAATATTGAGTTATTGAGTGGACCAGCGGTTGTCACGGCCGATCAAGTAAATCAAAAAGCCTATTACACGCCGCTTGAGGGCTGGGTTGAAGCGAATGGAACGCGTTCCAACTTGAGCGAGGTTCCAGCGGCACAGCGTACTCAGCTGCAGCGCACATCGTCAAAAAATGAGCTCGCCTATTTAGATTTACCTGATTCTGTTCTTGTCCGCCTTGATGATGACGTCCTAAACGAAAAGCCAGTTTATGTTATTTCGGTGACCGATAAAGGTCAAACGATTAAGTACCTGGTCGATAAAGAAACCAAATATATTGCTGGACAAGCAACCCAAACTCCGGTTGGAGAAGTATTGTCGGTCATGAGTGATTATCGCGATGTAGGTGGGTTTATTTTCCCATTTGTTCAGACCGCTGAAATGGGTGGCCAAGGAACGCAAGTTATTACGTTTACTACGATCGAAGTAAACGCTGGCCTTACAGCCGCAGCAATCGCAGCAAAAGCGGGTGTTTCGAAAAAAGTGGCTACTCCAGAGTAACTGCTACATGAGTTGACGCGGTAGGATGATATTCAATGTCCGCGTATAGCTCGATATGGCAGTAAAATGCCTGGAAGAGGCCCTAAAAATGCAAAGCGGGGGCGACCATTCGGTCGCCCCCGCTTCTTTTTTTGTCTAGACTTACCAGTCCGCTGGTCCCATGGAAAGGCTTAGCCGGCCGGTTTAGCCGTCCCGTTTAGCCAACCCGTTTAGCCGTCCATAAGGGCATCGGTCAAACCCTTTTTGCGGATATAAGGCTTGTATTGTTCTTCGATTTGCAGAATCGATTCCCGAATCAGACTGATACCCTTGTCCACTTCTTCTTTCGAAATGGTCAGTGGCGATCTGAAGCGAACGGACCGTGCTCCACAACCCAAAACGATCATCCCTTTATCGAAACAACGTTGCAGAAGTCGATCGCGGAATTCAGCAGTTGGCACATCAATCGCGCACATCAACCCCAATCCACGAACATTCGTAACCGACTCCGTTTCGGCAGCCAGTGTGTGTAGCAAACCTTTTAAATGGTTTCCAACCACAACGGCGTTCTCAACCAGATTGTCTTCTTCAATGATTTCAAGAATCCGATCAAAACGTACCATGTCGACCAAGTTACCACCCCATGTGGAATTGATGCGGCTGCCCATTTTGAAAACATGGCTCTCGACTTCATCCAACCTTTTCCCTGCAAGGATACCGCAAACCTGGGTTTTCTTGCCGAAGGCGATAATATCAGGAGTTACACCGATGGCTTGATGTGCCCACATGGCCCCTGTCATTCCGATTCCGGTTTGAACCTCGTCGAAAATCAATAACGCTTCGTTTTCGATACACAAATCTTTTAGCGCTTGCAAAAATTCTTTGCGGAAGTGGTTATCCCCACCCTCCCCTTGGATAGGTTCGATAATAATACAGGCGATTTCGTCCTTCATCGAAGTGAAATAATGCTTCGCCTGATTTAGCGCCACTTGTTCTCGCCGTACCAAGTCATCCAAGTGCTCGTCAATTGGAAATACGATCTTAGGATTGGTCACGCGAGGCCAGTCAAACTTAGGAAAATGCATGATTTTCCGTTGGTCGGCGGTATTAGTCAGCGATAACGTGTAACCGCTTCTACCATGAAACGCCTGGTCAAAGTGCAATACTTTGTGTCCAACTTCCCGACGATACCCTTTTTGGTAATTCTTCCGAACCTTCCAGTCGAATGCTGTTTTTAGCGCATTTTCTACCGCAAGAGCTCCGCCGGATACAAAAAATGCATACGGGAGATAATCCGGCTTGGCTACTCGACCAAACGTATCCAAGAAACGAGCCATGTGGACGGTTCGAATATCGGAGTTGGTCACTTTGTTCAGCGCCGCATCCATCAATCTTTCCTTGAATGCTTCATCGTTCAGCATCTTAGGATGATTCATCCCAATGGCGCTAGACGCATAAAACCCGAAGAAGTCCATGTAGGTGCGTCCGGACTGTTCATCTACTAGGTCAATTCCATGGCTGGTTTGCATCCCAAGGACCAAGGGCATCATGCCCATGGCGTTCGTGTGCTCCATGTAGATTTTTTCTACATCTTTGGGGCCAATATTGTGTGAGGGTGCTTTGCCCATATACGTACTAATCTCTTTAATTTTTTCGCGACCTTGATTCGGTATCTCAAGATAACATATTGGACGGAAACTTCATCTGCTCCAATACGCATTCAGGGGATCTTAAAGAACGGCAATCGGTTTTCCTCAAAGCACCGAAAAAGACGTGTGTTGCGTTCAACAAGAGATTAAAGCCTCAACCTTGGCACCCAATGGGAGATTCAAAAAGTTCTAATAAAGGCCTCCGTCCTGGAGACATTTCTTTAAAATCAGCCGCCGCGCCTGAACCGGCCGGTGGCGATGGTATGCTCGAACTACCCGTTATATCAGCAGGTCAGTTGGACAACAGCCGCGGAAATAGACCAGACTGGCTTCGGGTCAAATTACCGTATGGAGAAACGTACAAAAACCTAGTCAATACCATTGATTCGCATGGTTTGCACACGGTTTGCCAAAGTGCGAGATGCCCCAACATGGGCGAATGTTGGACGGCAGGTACCGCAACGTTTATGATCCTGGGCAACGTTTGTACGCGTAGTTGTGGTTTTTGCGCTGTTATGACTGGACGGCCAGATCCCGGTCTGGATTGGGATGAACCCAACCGCGTGGCCGATGCAGCCAAAATCATGGGTATTAAGCACGCTGTTATAACGAGCGTTAATCGGGATGAGCGTAAAGATGGTGGAGCACCTATTTTTGCCGCGACCATGCAACGTCTTCGTGAAGAGATTCCAGGAATCACTATTGAAGTGCTTATTCCGGACTTCAGGGGACTTTGGGATGCTTTGCAGATTGTGATTGACGCTAAGCCCGAAGTGATGAATCACAATGTTGAAACCGTACCCCGTTTGTACAAACAGGTACGCCCACAGGCGATTTACCAGCGCTCGTTGGACGTTTTGAAAATCTCCCACGACCAAGGACTCCGAACAAAAAGCGGCATTATGGTCGGTTTGGGAGAAAGAGACGATGAAGTGCTTGCCTTAATGGACGACTTCGTAAAAGTCGGATTGAACGTGATGACCATTGGCCAGTACTTGCAACCCACTCGCATGCACCTTCCCGTCATCGATTTTGTTCATCCGGACAAATTCAAATGGTACAAAGAGGTCGGCGAAGCAAAAGGTATTGAGCACGTAGAAAGCGGTCCTCTTGTAAGAAGCTCCTACCACGCAGAACGTCACGTTTAAACGTATTTCGTGCAGATGATCGACTTAAAAAATGAATGGCCTCGAGCTCGTTCCGCATTTTTAAGCGTCGATAAGCAAGCGGCTTTCGTGCTGTTAGCAACCGCGCTGCTGGTGATTCTTCAAATGCAATTTGGGGATAGAGGCTTCTTCAGAACCACGATTGCTCCTGCCTTGGACTTGGAAGGCCGCGGGCTACATTCATGGGTTTGGTGGTTTGGAATGCAAGGGGTTTTGGGTTTTATCGTTCCTGTGGTGCTGTTAAAAGCGGGTTTCAAACGCAGTTGGAAAGAAATGGGACTGGGGGTTGGTGACGCCAAATTCGCGTCCAAAGTGGCCCTCCTGTATGTGCCTCTGGTCATCGTTGGCACGTGGTTTTTGTCCGATTCCAGCCTTTTTCAAGCAAAATACCCCCACTTTAGTCCCGCAGGGACCGATTGGAGCGTCTTTTTAATCTACGAGAGCTTCTTTCTATTGTACTGGATAGGCTGGGAGTATCTGTGGCGCGGATTTGTGTTGTTTGGAACCGCCCGATCATTTGGCGTAATGGCTATTTTTATTCAAGCCATGCCCTTTGCCATCATGCATTTTGATAAGCCGCTCATTGAAGCTTTGCTTTCGATTGTCGGGGGCGTCGCGTTAGGCGCCTTGGTGTGGCGAGCAAAAAGTTTTTGGATTGCCGTTCCAATACATGCTGCTCAGATGATCATTTTAGACTTTTGGTGCTCCATGCGGATACGAACGGGGGCAACAGGAATCGGCTTGGACGCCTTAATGGACGCGCTAAAAGGGTTTTAGCTACCAGCCATAGGAAAGCGACATGATGTGGGCCGGCCCACCGAATCCATCTTCAAAGGGAATGATAGCATAGTCGAGCGTTAGATTAGCTACGGACAAGCCCAACCCACCGGAAAACGATCGGAGCGCATCGTTGGATAAATAGCCGAGCCTAACGGCAAGCGTCTCAACGACTTCCCCAGATAGTCCCACATGGACCTGCGCTTGGTCAGTGACAAAGTTTTGGGAATACTCGACCAGCACGGAGGTGTTCAAAAAACTCGTTCCATCATCTTCCATAAGCACCTTAAATGGGAAGAATTCAATTCCTGCGCGACCAATTTCAGGAAGTTCGGTAGCTACATTGTTGAGTTGATTCATCTTCCCCAAATTGGAATAGGTCACGCCAACCAGCAGGCTCTCGTCCAAAAAGGAGGACTGCAGCCCGAAATCGAACGCATATCCGTTCGAAGAGTGGGTAAATATCCGTTCTGACAGATATTTGAGGGTAATCCCAGCGTTTACAGGCCCGAATGCGTGACCAAGGGCGACACCTCCGCTGGCAAATTGGGCATTGAAAAATCCGTCCGACTCGCCAGGACCCGTTCGAGCTTCAAGATTTCCTGCACCCGTAGCGACAACAAAAAGTCCTAGACCGGTTTTAGCTCCCAAACTAAACGCGCCTTGCAAGGCCAGTGTCCGAACGTCGGCAATCCAGATATGATGAGAAAAAGCCACCTCACGAGCACCCGAATTAGCCAATCCAGCCGGATTCCAATACGTGGCGTAGGCACCTTTAGCAGAAGAAACGCCCGCATCGCCAAGTGCTAAACTTTTTCCATCCGGACCAATTCTTAGAAAGGAAAGACCCGAATCTTGCCCATTAGCAGGTGCGACCCACGTAAACAGAGCCAGTAACAATGCAATACGAAGCATGGAATGCATGAGCGAATCCTTCCTAAGAATGTGTTTTAAATCAAAATCCCGTTCTATAAAAACAAGGTAATGCTAACTAAGTGCATATTCCCGCCTGCTTTCGCTTCACGGGCATAGCCATATTCGGCTCGGAGTTGTAACGAGCCTACCGGTTGTTCAATCATAAAGCCGACTGACGGACGAACAGAGTCAATAACCTCCGATCCCAACTGCTCCATTCCGGCTCGCAAGGCAAATCCCTCTAACGGAATAAATTCGGCACCAAATCGAACCCTGAACTCCTGCTGCGTGAGTATTTTTTCGTCCGTTGTTTCAGCAGGTGCATCGCCAAACAACCGCGTTTCCCGGGTTAGAACCCGAGCGGGCGAAAAACGAGATTCGATTTCTGCGTGTACCCTCAATTGTTGGTCTAATTGCGACGTGCTTACCCCCAAACGTACCCGTCTCGGAAACGAGTCGGTGATATTTCGACCACTTCCTCCTAAATCCGATGAATCCCAAGAATACCGAGCCAACAAATCGTCGGCGACCAAACCCACACTCCAATTGGGACGCACCTTGTAGGCCAAACCGATATCTAGACCTACACTTCGCGCCGGGGTTAAGCCTTCGAACAAATCGGTACTGAACATTTGAAGGCTGATTCCCGCACTAACCTTTGGGGAAAACCGAAGTCCAAATGCCAAAAAGCCTGCATATTCGTCCACGGAAAGATTGCGCGTATGAAAACCGCTGTTATCTCTGCCGTCAATATTGGAAACTGCGGCATGAATCAGTCCCACAGAAAAGCCGGCTTTGCTTTGAAGCGGCGCACTCAATTGAATGAATTGGAGCGAACGATCAAAGGTCAACGCGGCAACCGATGCTTCTAGATGCTGTCTCGTTCCTAGTGGAGCAAAAGCAGGCTTGTAATACGGAGCAGCTTCACCGGAAGCATCTCCAGCCAACGCATTGCCCATGGAAATCCCACGCGCTCCAAAACCCGTTCGCGCAAAAGCCCCTGCGTTCTGACCCAGGCTAACCAAGGGCTGCCCCACGAGCATACCGAAGAGAGCAAACCCAACTATTTTACCCCAAAAAAATCCTTTTTTACTCATCCAAGTTGTTTTCAAAGGTGATATACTTCTCATTCAATCACCAATATTTTGCCGCGATTAATCCGGTTTCCCGTTTGCACTTCGTAAAAATAGACTGCGTTGGGAACGGTTACTCCGTCGTTATTCGTTCCGTCCCAAGTCAGCTCGTTGATCCCTTCTGTAACCGACCCCGACAAGGTGCGAACCACATTCATTCCGAAATCAAATAAACGGATATAGGCCGTTGTTGCAGAGGCAGATTCAAATTTGATGCGGACAAACTGATCCTCTCCCTTGGAAAACGGATTGGGATAGGCAAAAGTATCGACATCTGGTACGGCGTTTGTCTCGGTTTCCGGATGCAAAGGAACATTTACCCTAAATAGGACCCACGTTTGGCCCCCATCCTGCGAAAGCAATAATCCGTCGGCGGTACCGACCCACAAATTGCCTTGATCTGCTTCTACAGAAAATATTGAAGCCCCAGGCCTCAAGGATTGTCCCGTTTGGACGTCTTTAAATCGTGAAATGGAATTCCATGAACGTCCACCGTTATCTGAAATGAATAGGCCATTATCACCGGCTACGTACACCCGATTTCCATCAAACGCGAAGTCGTACACTTTCTCGCCCAGAAGGGTTTGTTCGATTTCGCTCCCACCCTCTTTGATAATCGAAACACCGTACTGGCCGGCAGCGCCACCGGACGTCCCTGTATTCCAAGAAGCAGCCCAAATGGTGGAAGGCACCGTAGACGTCTGCTCCTCCAGTGAAATAATCCAATTTCCGGTGATGGAAGAACTCGAGCCGTCCGTCTTAAAGCGCTGCCAAGCGGTACCGCCATTAGTCGAACGGTTCAATCCCCCTGCGGTACCCGCCCAAACGGTCCCCTGCTGATCCACTAACACGGAGAAGCCCATATGGTTAAGCGATCCAGAGCTGCCTCGTTGAGGTTCTACACTAAAGGAATATGGATTTTCTGGCGTTATAAAGTCCAAATTATCGGGGGGAAGCACGACACGGCTCCACGTTCTACCATAATCCAAACTTTTGCGGACCCCACTCGCCCACCCTGCAACCCATATAGATTGGGTATGCGCGTCGTAGTCGACATCGAATGGCGGACTTTGCTGGGGCACGATTACGGGCAACGCGTCTAACTCAGAGACCCCATAGATTTGTTTGTTGTCACTTGGATCATCCAATTGAGGGAAACGATAGGAAAACGTCTCTCCCCCGTCTTCAGAAATCAGGAATCCCGATGCCGTCTGCACGCTTTGCCCACCAGACGCATCATTTTTGCCTATCCCCGCGACAATTACATTTTCTTCTATATCAATAGAAAACAAACGGTTAATGGTCCCAAAAAGGGAGTCCGTTTGGGGGACAAACCACGCCGCGCCATTGTTTGTAGAATGATTCAGATAGGGTCCTACCCAAATCGCCCCACCAATAGCATGCAAATTGGCGACGCTGTTGTTCAATATCCCGAATGGACTTGGGTCGCTCGTAGAGGAAGCTGAACTACTGGATTCATGGATCGGATTTACCAAAAATGCGCGCTGAGCGCTCACTTGGAGGCTCATAAATGCGCTCAACACCACTACCGAAACGGCAAATGAATGGTTTTTTTTCATCAGTTTACCGTGATAATGCGGGTGAGAGTTTCGCTTCTAAGCCCTGTCCGGTCTACTGCCGTGAATTCAAATTGATTAGTACCGACAGCATTCGTCGACGTTAATTGAATGGTCAGGGTGTATTTACCGTCACCCACCTCCAAGTCACCACTCGACCCGAATCCTGCATTACAAATCAAGGTGCCTCCATCGTCACACAACTGCAGCGTAACGGCACCGTTTACGATTACTTCCACCCCTAACACGTTGGAAAGGCCATCCGGATCGGAAACCGTAACAACAATGGGTACTTGCACGGGCGGTTGACCAGCGGCGGGCCGCGTCGCGGAGGTCGGAATTTCAATCGATTCAATAACCGGAGGCAAACTCCCCGCTACAATTTCTATTTGGCCCAACAGTCGATTGCTGATGCGACCTGCAGCGTCCGAAGCAAATACCACGACTTGAAAATTACCAACCGATCCCTCCGGAAAGTTAACAGGCATTTTAAGCGTAGCTGGACCGTTTTTTCGGAGGGCGACTTCGGCAGTGCCTATTGCTGAAGCCCCTGCACTCGGATTTTGCACCACGGCAAATAATCGTTGAAGGTCTCCATCTTCATCAGAAGCCGTAACAGAAACGGTTATTTCACTTGCAAATACGCCATTTGAAACCTGAACCAGGTCCGAGTCAATTACCTGGGGAGAAACCAGAACATTGCCAGCTATAAGAAATGGAGCGAATGCATTGGTGTCCTCTGTGCCCGGCATGGTGTCACAGCCTAACCAAATGATGGATCCTAAAAACGCATATACGACCGCGCGAGTCAAATATCCCATGAAAACCTAAAACGTTCAGTAAATCTAGACAAGGAAAGGGGTTGGTAGCGAACGTGATCGATAGGTATTCGTTTCGTGAGTTTGACTCGGTTTACCCAATATACAGGGGTTTTATGCTGAAACACAGGGCAAAAATGAGTAGGCTTAGAATAGCCAACAGTTTTCGGCGGCCTGTAAGCTTTTCCATGTATAGTACCGGTGGATGATCGACTTTGATCAAAATCAAAATAATCAGACACCAAACCAGCCAGACACTATAAGCCAAGTGATCGACCATCCATAACGAGGTTGAACCAGCCGCTATGGCCGTGACCAAAAGAATCAAAGATCCTGCGGTCCAGATCCACTTGTTTTGAAAGAGCCGATTCAGATAGAAATACAAAATCGACGACAGGATTACCCAAGAGAATTGACCTAAAAGAGGGTCCCAAGACCAAAAGACGGGTTTCATTTCATGTATGAAGCCCATTCCGCCAGAAAAAAGCAAGATCATCACAAAAACACGAGCCACCAAAGAGTGCCACTTGGGTCCAATTAGGGCATATAATACGTGTCCTCCGTCCAGTTGACCCACAGGTAAAAGATTGAGGGCGGTGAAAAACAAGCCCAACCAGCCGGCGAATAAAATGGGGTAGTGATACATCTCCCACATCGGCGGCACGTCGTCAAAAAACTGGGATACGATCCAATAAAGCGGGGTCGTTCCAACTAGCAAGGTCAAGGTACCCTCTTCTAGATCTTCCTGGATCATTTCATCAGGAAAAGCATCGTTCTGAACAATGTATTCTTTCAGCCGATCGTGTCCTGGCATACCCTCGATGTATTCGGGCCCAGGAAGGGTGGCAAATCCAACAACAAGAACCATGAAGGCGACCACAAAACCAGCGAGTGGTCCGGCCGCTCCAATATCGAACAACTTGGTCATGGATGGAATAGCCTGACGAATCCGAATTACGGCACCAAACGTACCAATTCCATTGAATGGAAACGGGATGTAGTACGGTAAAGAGGTCGACACCTTATGGAAACGAGCCGCGAAATAGTGTCCAAATTCGTGAACCGTTAAAAACAACAGCAATGACCCACCAAATAGCAGACCGTCGGCTAAAAACGGCGCCGTTACTGGAAATCCGAAAAACGAGAACAGAGCTGGAGCAGATTCATACACCAAGAACCTTCCCGTCATTTCAGCGCCAGCCCACGTCGTCGAGATTAACGTTAGCATGAACAGGAGCGCATGGAGCCAATATCGATCTTTTTCTGACGGCAATGACGACATTACTGAGCTCTGGTAATTCCAGCAAATGCATCGTGAAGTCTTGCACAGGCTATTTTAAGGTCGGAATCTGACGCGGCATACGATATGCGAATGCCTCTATCAT
The DNA here is from genome assembly GCA_030833605.1 of Rhodothermales bacterium. GTDB lineage: Bacteria > Bacteroidota > Rhodothermia > Rhodothermales > UBA10348 > UBA10348. The sequence continues at coordinate 5,061 of JAURGV010000018.1, read as the reverse complement.
TGCCAAAGGCCTCGCCGGGCACCAAGGCAAGGTCGAACTCCTCGAGGATATACATACAGATATCAGTGGAGGTCTTCAAAACGCGTCCCGATGCTGTGGTGCCGCCTAAATAGTCTCCTACGTCAGGAAATACGTAAAATGCACCTTCTGGGGTAGGACATTTCACGCCAGGAATGGATTTCAGAGAGGCGACCATCATGTCCCGTCGTTTCCGAAATTGATCAACCATGTCTTGAATAACCTGGTGATCCAAAGCCAACGCCGAAATACCAGCTACTTGCGAAATAGTGGACGGGGCTGACGTCATCTGTCCTTGTAACTTCGAAGCCGCTTTGACGATTTCGGGACGGGCTGCCAAATAACCCAACCGCCAGCCAGTCATTGCAAACGCTTTTGAAAACCCATTTATGGTCACGGTCTGGTCTTTCATGCCTTCGAAGGAAGCAATGGAAACGTGAGCTGTATCGTAAATAATATGCTCGTAAATCTCATCTGAGATCACAAAAACATTTGGATGACGCCTTAAAACGGCTGCTAGAGCTTCCAAATGCTGTTTGGGGTACACGCCACCCGTTGGGTTTGAAGGCGAGCACAAAACCAGCATCCGGGTTTTATCGGTAATCGCGGCTTCCAGCTGATCGGGCGAAAGCAGATAATTATCTTCGACGGTCGTTTGAACAATCACGGGTGTACCACCTGCGAACCGGACCATTTCAGGATAGCTCACCCAATAAGGAGATGGAATCAATACTTCATCCCCGTCCCGACATAAAACAGATATGGCAAGGGCTACAGACTGCTTGGCTCCATTGGAACAGATGATGGAATCAGGATCGTATGAAAGCCCATTCTCCTTGAGCAATTTTGACGCGATAGCAACCCGCAGTTCGGGCATCCCCAAATTGTGGGTATATCGGGTCTGTCCTGCCCTAATGGCTGAAATACCGGCTTCAGCAACCAATTCAGGCGTAGCAAAATCGGGCTCCCCAGCGCTCAAGCTAATGACTGGATGTCCCGCAGCCTTTCTCGTTTTTGCCGCTGCCGTCATCGCAAGCGTTGCAGATGGCTGCATGGATGCAACCCGGGAATTAAACTCTATGGGTATCAATCTTTCTTCTTGTTTACGAATTAGGACTTTTTTGCTGAATGGCCTTTAGGACCGCTGCAGGAACGAACGAGGAAATGTCACCTCCATGGTTCAAAATATCTCGTACGATCGATGCGCTAATCAGTGCATGATGTTCGTTCGTCATGAAAAACATAGTCTCAAGATTTGGGGCTAATCGCCGGTTGGCAAATGCCAATCGGAATTCATAGTCAAAATCTGCTACTTGTCTGAGTCCCCGCACAAGCGCTATGGCTCCCACTTCCTTAGCAAAATCAACAATTAAGCCGGAAAACAGTACAGACGTAACATTGGATAAGTGTTCCGTGCAGCTATCGATCTGTGTTTTTCGTTCTTCAGGAGTAAAAAGAGCCGATTTGGAGGAGTTATTGGCAACCGTTACGACCACCGACCCAAACACGCGACTTGCCCGTTCAACGATATCTAAGTGGCCCATAGTGAATGGATCAAACGACCCCGGATAAAGGGCCAATCCACCAACCCGATGAGATTCAGTAATGTTTGAAGTCATGAATGGTAGAGTTTATTTGGAAGGACGGGAAAAAATACTAATTGAACTTTTCCCATACGTCCTAGAAACGATACACGCTTCGTGATCCGAAAAACCAATTCTGCGATCGTGTTCCAACACGAATAATCCATCTTCCTCTAATTTCGGTAGGGCCCATTCAGGCAAATTCGAAATCCCATCAAGATGGTAAGGAGGATCCGCCAATATAAGAGAGTAGGGCCTTATAATTGGCTTCTGGAGCCATCTAAATGCATCTTCTTGATGAATATGATGACTAATCTGAGGGTCTAGAGAAGCAATATTGGCCCGTATCGCCTTCCCCGCAATGGCCGACGTCTCCACAAAGTCGACGTGGCCAGCTCCTCTGCTAATCGATTCTAAACCCAATGCACCGGTTCCGGCAAACAAGTCAAGGACGCGAATTTGATCCATATCGAGCCTGGACACGATCAAATTAAACATCGATTCCCGCGTCCTGTCGGTGGTAGGCCGTGTTTCATTGCCTTCGGGGGAAATCAGAACACGTCGGTTAAAACGACCTGCAATTATTCGCATGGTTTTTTAGGAAATAGAAGCGCCAAGGCACGGCACAAACGCTTGAATCGGGAAACCCTGCTCAAATCGATCTGACTCTAAGTTGACCAACGGACTCGGGTTTAAAACGGAAACGCGTTTCCCAAAATCAGTGGTCAACAAACCGACTAATTCCGAAGTCAAATTGTGACCATATAGCATCACCGCGTCCAATTCAACGCCTTTCGCGACCAGTTTTGACATGGTTTCATGCGCAAAATAGGTTCGATCGCCTTCTGTCGGGGTCGAACGAGAAGTGAGCTGGACAGGCGCACCATTTTCTAACACAATAAAATCGGTTTGTCCGGGGTAACATCCCAACAAAATGGATTTACCCGACTCAAACACCTTCATTTCCAATAATTTGCGATAGGCCCTAATGGTTGCATTAACGCTCGGAATTAACTGGATATCAAGGCTCGTTTCCGTATAAAGGCCCTTTAGGCGCGCCGAAATAGACGGCGGAACGTGCTGAACAGAATATCCTTTGAACGGAGGATGGAATGAGGTAGGAGATTCACCTGGAAAAATATCGCCCCCACGCTCGCCGCCATTCAACATATGCGTTTCAAATGCAATTTGAGAACGCATCTCAGACTGTCCCACATGTTCGGGCAACACGCTTTCAAACTTTGTTAGAAACGCGCTGGGCAGAATAAACCGAAACGAAGAGGCCGCTGTGTCTTTAAAAACATCTTTTAAAGCACTCCGAATGGTCTCTATCATTTCAGGCGATTGACCCTGGTAGATCACGTCCGCGACATCAAACTCAAATTCGCAATTGCCCAGTCGTAATAAGCGATTTGCCGAACCCTTGTGCTCAACCTCAGCGTACCGCATAAGGTTACCCACAAATTCAACTCCAGCCGTTGACGTTACGCCCATGGTAAATTGGGAATGCTCAGCGCTTATTCCCAACTCGCTGCGTTCAACTCGGTAACATCACCGCTTAACGTTCCAATGTAATCTTTCGAATCGGGGTCCGTTAGCAGGTACGTTTGAGTACGAGACGTATCGTTAAGCGCTAAAATGAACATTTTACCGGTACGAGGGGAATACGATATGGAGTCTGCATTAAAACCAACACCAAAAACCGAATCGGCTTTGGTCGACATCAATGCGTCGCTCTTAATCCACATAACAAGCGAATCCAACGTAGAAACAAATCTTCCATTCGTTCGCTGATATTGCGTCATCGCCACACGAACTTGGTCCATGCGCGCACGGGTTTGTTCGGTTACTTCTTTTTTCCGTTCTACCACGGCGTAAGGCTCCGTGATGGAGTAGTACAAGAAGTATGCAAGAGCAAGAATGGCTATAGCTAGCACAACTTGAAGGACGGTGGTTAGGCCCCGGCTACTTGACGCCATTTTAGTATTTTTTGACTAAATCCTTAAAAACAGATGTGATTAGTACGAGTCATACAACTCGCGTTCCGAAAATAGTGGCTCTTGAGCCGAAAAGCAATCCAAAACACTTGGACAAAGCTTCTCAAAACATTCCACAATATTCTGTGTTTGAGCCAAAAAGCCGAAATATCCCATTCTAGACTACCCTACAATTCGATAGTTGCTCCTTTTATTTTAGAAGAATGCGTGGATGACCCATTTATTAATCAATATTGATCACGTCGCTACCCTGCGAAATGCAAGAAAAGAGAAGTTTCCCGATCCCGTCATGGCGGCGAGGGAATGCTTAGCGGGTGGATCGAAGGGGATCGTTTTTCATTTACGAGAGGACCGGCGTCATATTAATGACCAAGATGTGATGCGACTTCGTAGTGAGTTGGACACCAAACTGGATTTCGAACTATCGACGGTCGAAGAAATCGTGGCTATTTGCTGCAAAATTCGTCCTGAGTTAGCGACGCTTGTGCCAGAACGCCGGGAAGAAGTGACCACAGAAGGTGGTTTAGACGTTTTACGTGCCAAAAAACGGCTAACCAACGTCATTCCAAGGTTATTTGATGCCGGCATCAAAGATGTCGCATTATTTGTTGACCCCAATTTGGATCATATCGACGAAGCGGCTCGTTTGGGAGCTAACGCGATTGAACTCCACACAGGAGACTTCGCCAATGCATCATCCACTGCTGCCAAACTAGAAGTACTCAGCAAGTTAAAATTAGCAGCTATTCGAGCTCATCAAAATGGACTTCAGGTTCATGCTGGGCACGGACTAGATTACCTCAATTACAGCTTATTCGGAAAATCCATGCCCCACCTGGCTGAAGTTTCCATCGGATTTTCTGTTATTGCTCAATCGATTTTTTCCGGGCTAAAAGATGCTGTGGAAAAAATGAATCACCTTGTTTCCGGATCTACCTATGAAGGATAATTTCATCGACCCAACCAATGCCAACCACCGATGTGGCTATGTCGCGTTAATTGGGCGTCCCAACGTGGGCAAAAGCACATTATTAAATGCGCTTATGGGCATGAAGCTTTCGATTGTTACCAACAAGCCGCAAACCACCCGCCGACGCGTTTTGGGAATCCTTTCGACGGATGATACCCAAATGATTTTGCTGGATACGCCCGGTATTATCAATCCCCGCTATGGGTTACAGGAAGCAATGATGAAAGACGTGTCCACGTCCACTTCAGATGCCGATATATTGGTATTTCTAGCCGATGCGACGCGTGATTCCGTGGATGACATGACGATGAAATACATGGGGGGTAAGCCGTCCATTCTGGTCTTGAATAAGATTGACAAAGTTCGTCAGGAAGAAGTGCTCCCCCTTGTCGCTCGCTACATGGAAGCACACGAATTTGATGAGGTGATACCTGTTTCAGCACTGAAAGGCAAGAATCTGGATAAACTCATTGAAGTGATTCGGGGCAAATTG
>JAURGV010000189.1 GCA_030833605.1 Rhodothermales bacterium | reverse complement strand
CCCGATTTTCACCCCGATTCGATTCCGAAGGGATCAGGTCAATCGCATTGAACGGGCAATCCTGAATACACTGCGTGCATCCATTGCACGAGTCTGGATTTACCGAGGCAGAAACGGGGCGTCCACGCGTAAGCCACCAAGGAATACCCCACAGGCCGATTGTAGTAAAAAACAGAATGACCCAAAGGATGCCCCCGGACAAGCGATCGGTAAACCAAATCGGCATCATGAACAACCAATCCACGTTCATATTCGTGGGAATGGACATCATATCGGCTTTGGCAGCAATGGTAGCCGGAAATAGCAAGGACGTGATGACCAAGACGACGAAAAGGGCGGCCGACATCTTAACGGACGTAAAAAACTTCGCTGCATTCGTCCGCATAATGTGAATCCATAGGAATAATGCCATTCCAATGGGGATCAACATATGGATGAAGAATATGATGAAGAACAGGAGCGAGTTCAGGCCTTCATTCGTCAAAAAAGAGCGAAGTAAAGGATCCGGGAAAATGGGTAGAACATCTAAAAACCGAGCGGTACCGAGGGCGATTTGCCTGGCTCTTTCGTCCCAAACCAACCAATAGCCAGTCCATCCATCCATCCAGACTAGACCGAGCAATACCATGCCGGAAATCCATGCGACCCAGCGTGAGCCTCCAAATTTTCGAGCGCCCAGCATCTGGAAGGCGTGCAATACAATAAACAACAGACAGACATCGGAGCTGTATCGATGGAGCGACCTTATCAGTTCTGCCAAAAAGGGCGACGAACTCATACCCGCAACCGAGTCGTAGGCACTTACAACACTAGGGCTGTACCAAAACAATAAGAGGATTCCCGTGACCAAGGCGACCATAAACATGGTGTTGGCGACCGCTCCAAGTTGTGCGAACGGGTTAAACTCATCGGGAAAGGCCCTTGAAACGGCGCCAGACAGCCGAATCCATACACGATCAGCCATCCTCAACAGGGCCTCTCCCCTCACGGGAGGCGCAGACCTAGCGCTTCCTATGGTGGGGATCTTGAGTTGAGGTTCTTGGCCTGCGGTTATGAAAGGGTCAATATGCGTGCTCATTCAACTTCAGTCAACAAGTATCGAATAGATTGTTCAAGCCATTCCTCTTGCCGATTTCCTAGCGTGAACCTAAACGCCATTTTGCCCTGGGCATCAACCACGTTGATCAAATTCACGTGATCCAACACATTGGTTTCCGGATTTCTAGATTTTGCGAATTGATAGGCCGTTAGGATGGCTTCGACATATTCGGGAGGACCGGTTAATCCTTTAAATCGTTCTTGATCTACTTTGTGAGCCGTCAACATCGCTTTCATCATCACAGGTGTATCTACCTCCGGATCAAGCGTAATCGCAAGTATTCGAATATGCTCTCTTTCTGATTCGGAAAGCCGGGACATAACACGGTAAATCTGCTGCACAATCAACGGGCACGTTTCTCCACAGGTGGTATACACGCCCGTGACTATGGTAATTTTACCCTCGGTAGGAACGAGCGATCGCTCAATGCCATCTTGGTCGACCATGGCGAAAGGTGGAGCGGTGAATCCGGTCCTTAGTCGGGCCGGTTCGAATGGAAAATCCTGCGGATTGGTATTGGAATTACCCACATACGGCAGCAATAGCGCTAAAAAGAGGACAAGTCCTGTTCCAGCGGCGACGTAAGGAGCCGCTGGCCACCAGCCAAGCTGCTTCAGTTCTTGAAGCGGTTCTTTCCAAATCGCGAAAATAACCACCGCTACAATGAATGGCTGCACTAAGTACATAAATACGTAGGCCCATTCCATATCCCCGGTTAGGGGGTCGTAATTAAAACACCATTTCTTAAAATCAGTCGCAAATACGGAGGCTGCCGATTCACCGGAAGGAATACTGAGGATGATTACAAAAAATGCAATCATGGAAAGTAGAATCGTAATCACCGTGACCGGAAAAGGCCAAGAGATCATGAAATTCCGGATTCGATTGGTACTGGGCATAACCTTCGGGATCGCAACTAATAATGACAATAATGATGTGGGGCGGGGCTTATGCCCCGCCCCACATCCATAAACTAACAGACCTTAGCGAACGAACCAAACGTCGGTTAACGCCTTCCAGTTCGCAAAATAATACACCACAAAGGCCACCAGCAAGATGAATACCAATGTAAGTGTACCAGACACCTTATGGCTCGCTTTTTCGTATTCCGCATCTCTTTTGAAATAGATTTCGCGGTTTTTAGCCATCGCAGCTTCGCTTTGCCATCCTTCCCATTTGGAAGTTTCTAATGACTTGCCGAAGAACACGGCAGCTACGGTAAGCAACACGAACATGAGCAATCCGATGAAGGCGATAATGGCCCCGATACCGAGGATTCCCAGCATAAAATGAGCAGCTGAGTCAAATCCTGCAGGCAATAAAGCACCAGCAAACTCAACGTCATAGTGACGTCTAGGAACGCCGTACGATCCAGCCAGTGACATACCTATCGACATCACCACAATTCCAATTCCGAATATGAAAGGCTGAATTCTAGCCAATCCTTTCAGATAGAACTCTTTTTGGAATATGAGTGGGACCACATAATAGGTAAGCCCCATGAAGGCCAATGTGGTACCTCCTACAACGGTCGTATGGAAGTGCCCAGGGATCCGTAACGTGTTGTGCGCGATGATGTTAATCTGTTCTGTACCCAACGTCACGCCCGTGATGCCGCCCAAGAATCCAAAGATCAACGCGGACAAAACGACGGATGAAAAGCCAGGATCTTTCCAAGGGGCTTTAACGAGCCAATCGAACACGCCTTTGCTGTATCCTTTCAACCGTTGGGCCACTTCAATCGATGATGGAACGGTAAATCCATGAACTAGCGAGGCTAGAACGGCCAAGTACATGGCATAGGACGTGTTCCATATTTTCCAAGAAGCGCTCAAACCTGGATCAACCAATAAATGGTGAGCCGAAGCAAGGTTAATAAACAGGATGTATAGCAAGAAAGCGCCGCGGCTGACCGTTTCATTGATTGGTTTGGCACCCGTGGTGACGCTGGCCAAGAAATACCAAATGGCAACCATGGCACACAAGTTGACCTGCTGCGCTGGGTGACCCAGGGCCCACCATACGAGACGGTACCAACCGGCATCCGGTTCAGGCGTCCATCCCATGGACCAGGTAAATGTTGGAATAAGCGCAGTAGCACCGTGCAGTAGCGTAAATACCGCAATAATAGCAGCGGCAAGTGCTCCAAAGGTGACTAGGGGCATGGAGCCTTCGTACGTCTTGTCCCGATTTGCGATGTAAACGGTGGCAAAGAAGTTATACAGCGCTACCAAAACACCTACAGCAACCAGAATAATGCCCAAATAGAACATCGGATCGGCCATTAGAGGCGGATACGAAGTCATAAGCACGTCTCCTTTCCCCTGCAGGATCATAACGTTGGTCAGTACAGCACCAACGACCATCAACAACAGGGACACCCAAGCTATTTTCGTAGAAAACAAACGAGAGTTTAACGGACTGGTCACTGCGAAGTACAATACAGCTACTTCGAAAAACAGGATCCAAAACAACAGCATATCAACCCCATGCAGGGTTAAAATGCGGTAGTACATCACGTCGCTCAATAGGTGAACGGCCGACCATCTAGTCAATCCTAGAAGAATGGCTCCAATTCCACCGATAAGCAGCGAAACGACTGCGAATACAGCATTGGCTTTAATAAAGAATGCTGCGTCCAGGCAAACAGGAAGTCCTGTCGTACCACATTGCCGAGAACGGCCTTGTAAAAAGTTTGACATAGTTGACCTCCTATTCGACGATTATGCGACCTGTCATCAAGTGATGACCAATGCCGCAGAACTCGTTACAGATGATTTCGAATTCTCCAGCCGAAGTAGGCGTCAGTGTTAGAACGTGATCATAACCAGGCAAAACCTGGAAGTTCATGTTCATTGGCAACAATGAAAACCCATGCTGAAGGTCGGTTGACGAAATGTGAACCCGATATTCTTGGCCCAATTTGAGCTTTAGAATGGGATACCAGCTCCACATTCTGCCTTGGAGGTAAACGTCACCGCCCGGAGAGGGCTCTACAATGGGGACGCCATTCATTTCACCAACTTGGTTGGTGGCAACTTGTTGGGCTACTCTTTCTTGAAATGCCGCTTTATCAACTGCATACGATTCTCCAGTTGAATTTTGTTTGCCCTTGAAGTGGGCATAGGGCATAGCAATAAAGAGAACGAGACACCAAATGAGTCCAATACCGATCCAGAGGCGCTCAGGGCCTACCGGCGGGGTGAACCAATCTTTTGGAGGGGGATGCATACTCATAATTAAACCTCCTTATGGCAACGTGGCAGGAGCCATGTTTGCTAGTTCAATCCATCCCCAAACCGTGTACGAAAGGGTTGGTATAACGACACCCAACACCAACAAAAGCCATGGATTATCCATTAGCTTTTGCAGAGCGTGTTTCTTTTCAGTTTCCATGTGCACCTCTAAACGATGATTGGATTACGAGACCTTAATAAGGCCGTAATACTTTTAAGTATTTAAGACCTTTTTATCCAAAATAACAGAATGATGGTTTTCTGTCAATCTCTACACACTCTATTCAAAAAGAAACGTACGAAAAGCCTTTAATAGATCTTTTAGGCCCTATTCACACATCAACGCAAGTTATTGCGGAAGAAAAAGACGCCGCCTGATGCTCCGCCTACAAACAAATCTTCATCCCCATCGCCATCGATATCTGCAAATTCAGGAGCAGATATGGCTTGAACAGGAATGTTCATCTTCCCTTCGAGGACAAAGTTTGGCGTCGTTGCATCCCCTTTGTTGATGTACAGGTGTAGCCCTTCCAATTCAGTCCCCAACACCATATCGTAATCGCCATCTAAGTCGATGTCGGTAAAAGAAGGAA
>JAURGV010000188.1 GCA_030833605.1 Rhodothermales bacterium | reverse complement strand
GTAATGGGGCTCATTTTTGCCTCCTCTCAAGCCTCTCTTGGGCAATCTTCTATTGCAATTTGGGCCGGGCCGGTAGCGCTCATCGGCATTGTATTAACGTATTTGGTAGCTCGAATGGGCCGCAAGTTAGCTCGTGAACAAAGTCGGTTGCTAAAAAGCACCCTCATTGAGGTTTTGGGGTAGCTGCTCTAGAGGCAATGCGGTTAGTGCAACCCATCGCATGCCGTTCAAATAGCTTAGTCCTATTACCTACGAGCAGGTTACGCACGAAAGTTTTTTCTTCAGATCCGCAGAAGTTGGCGTTGCGGCCAATCCTCCTAATCCTGTGCAGCACAACGATCTAGGCATAGATGCGGCCACACTTTTGACCGTTTCAATCACCTCGTCGAGAGGAATTACGTGCGCGTATCCTGAGAGGGCCATGGTTGACGCCGCCAAAGCATTCACCCCTGCGGTAATATTTTTCCCCAGACACGGCACTTCGACACGGTCGGCTACCGGGTCGCATACCAATCCAATGGTATTCTGAAGCGCCATAGAAGCAGCGCCCAAAGCTTGTTCACTGGTTCCGCCGAATATATCGGCGAGTGCTGCGGCGGCCATAGCCGCCGCAGCACCCGTTTCAAGTTGACATCCGCCTGTTTCAGCCGAAAACCCAGGTCCGTTGGCGAAAAACACGCCCACTAAACCCGCAGCGAAATAGGCTTTCACTTTGACATCCTGTGGAATCTCTTTTGCGTCACAAACAGCTTTAATCACTCCACCCAGCGTTCCACATCCACCTGCCGTTGGGGCGGCGACAATCACTTCCATCCCACTTTTCGATTCCATAATGGCCGAAATATTTTCAATAATTCGGTATGTGAGCGAATCACCAGGCAGCAGTCGTTCTTTTTCTGCTTTCGCAATCAAATGCGATTGCTGGTGCAAAATCCGATCCTCATAATGCGTTCCTTTGAGGCCAATGGCGATACTATCCTCGATAATGCGCACCAACTCGCCCATTTTACCAAGCAATTCCACTTCGGAAAGACCGCTACGTTGGGCTTCATACAACAGGCCTAATGAGCTGGCAGACAGGCTTTTGGAGGCGTTAAACGCAACCAGTTCTTCGTACGTAGTAAAGTCAAACCTAGATTCTCTTCCAGCAATAATGGGCATAATCGGCGGCGAGATCGAAACCTTCGAAACCCACTCTAAGGACCTGATTTGCTGGACAACGTTGGGATTAAACTCAAAAGCTGATTGGATGTGGAACTGGCTGGAGGCGGACCCTTGCGACCAGACGGCCTGCGTGCCGGCCTGTAATAACTGATTTAAAGCGGCCTTTTGATCGGCTATTGGAGCCTCGGCTGTCCACCCAACTAAGTCGTAATAGTCGCCTTGCGTATGAAACGGGTGTCCCTGTAGCATCCTGGTTTCAAACATTCCGCCTCCCAAGGAAACCGATACCAATACAATGCGCGCGCCGTGTGCCCCTTCAAGTGTGATCCTGACCGTATTGGGATGGTCGGTCGGAAAACGACTGATCTTATACTCAATTGGAATACCCCTTTTAACCGCAATAGCCGTCCCGTCAACGATGTCTCGATCAGTAATATCAATATCCAATAAGCCCCCAGTCATTCCCAGAACAGTGCCCTGTTCCTCATAATTAGGTGCCCACCCCCCTTCTGCATCGAATTCAATAAGCGCTTTTGCCAACGGCTCTCCCAGTAGGCAAACACCCACTTTGCCAATGCGCCATGATGCTGCAGTATGAGAACTCGAAGGACCCCGCATGACCGGGCCAAGGACATCGTTGAAAATACTTGGACGAGCTTTCAATTTCGGAGCCTCTCATTAAATTTAGTGCCCACGGCAAGATTCGAACTTGCGACACCCGGTTTAGGAAACCGGTGCTCTATCCCCTGAGCTACGAGGGCGTATCTTGGGGTTGGGAAAATACATCCTACAACAATCAGAATCCTTCTAAAATGTCGTTGAATATTCAAGCCTTGCGCGATGACACTCCTGGATGTGAAAACGTGGTTCACTTTAACAACGCAGGAGCAGGTTTGATGCCTCGCCCTGTTTTGGAAGCCATCACGGATCACTTAAACCTTGAAGCAGAAATAGGAGGGTATGAAGCCCACGCCAAGGCCAACGCAGCCTACCAAAGCACCTATGCTGCCTTAGAAACGCTCCTCGGGGCTCAAAAAGGCGAGATTGCCCTCTTGGAAAATGCTACGAGGGCCTGGGACCAAGTGTTCTATGGGATGAAGTTTAATTCAGGCGATCGAATTATAACGGCGCAGGCTTCATACGCGAGCAACTACATCGCCATGTTGCAGCGCGCCAAGAACGAAGGCATTCATATCGATGTGATTGAAAGCGATGAAGATGGGCAAATCGATTTGGCTGCCTTAAAAACAGCCATAGGCCCAAAGACCCGCCTGATTTGTTTAACACACATTCCAACTAACGGCGGCTTGGTAAATCCAGCAAAAGAGGTCGGAAAAGTCGCCCGAGCGCACGGGGTCCCTTTCTTGCTCGATGCCTGCCAATCGGTTGGCCAGGTCGAAGTTAATGTGGATGAAATTGGCTGTGACTTTTTATCGGGTACAGGACGAAAATACCTCCGTGGACCTCGTGGGACGGGTTTTTTATATGTTAGATCCTCTTCTATTGACTTGATTGAACCGCCATTTTTAGACCTTCACGCGGCTGTTTGGACCCAATTGGACACGTACGAAATGCACCCCGACTCTCGAAGATTTGAAAACTGGGAAGGCTATGTCGCGGGCAAAATTGGTCTAGGAAGAGCAGTCAACTACCTACTAGAAGTCGGACCTGAGGCAACGTTTTCTCGAATTGTCGCCCTCGCTGCCCAGTTGAGGCATTCGCTGAACGTACTTCCAGGAGTCACTGTCCACGACATTGGTGCGACTAAAGGGGGGATTGTGACTTTTTCCCATCATTCGGTCCCCATACAGACCATTAAGCAACACTTAGATGCCCAATATATCAACGTCAATCTAGCCCATCCCGAATGGGCACGCTTAGACGCCGAGCGACGCGGATTACCGGTAATGATTCGGGCTTCTGTTCACTATTACAACACAATCGCTGAGATCGATCAGTTTTGTGAAGTTGTGCGTTCTGCATCGTAACAGTTGAATCCTCTCGGCTGAACGTATACCTTCAGGCTCCCGCCAATCTAAAGGACACCGCATGAAACCGTCCGCTTCGTCCAAAACCATATGGGCTTGGTCCCTTTATGATTTTGCCAATTCAGCTTTCACTACGCTGATTGTGACATTTGTGTATGCCACATTTTTTGCAAAAGGCATTGCTCCTGACGAAAACACAGGGACAGAATTGTGGTCCACTGGGATTACCATATCGGCCCTTTTGGTAGCGTTTTTGTCCCCTTTTCTGGGAGCGGTAGCCGATAAAGGAGGCTATCGAAAACGCTTTCTAGGTATCACTACCATCGTATGTATCCTCGCTTCTGCGGCGCTGTATTTCCCTCAACAAGGCCAAATTTATTTTGCGTTAACCATCTTTGTTATTGCGAACGTTGCGTTCGAAATGGCCAACGTTTTTTACAATGCTTTTTTACCGGATATCGCACCCCTCGAAAAAATTGGCAGAATTTCTGGATACGGTTGGGCGTTGGGTTATGCAGGGGGACTCTTATGTATGGTCGCAGGTTTATTTTTCTTCGTTCAACCTGATCCACCACTTTTAGGATTAGATGCCAGCTCCAGCCAACACATTCGTGCAACAAATCTGCTTGTAGCCGCTTGGTTTGCCATTTTTAGTATTCCGATGTTTTTGGTGGTTAAGGATCGAAAAGTGGCTAGTCCAGATAGCGCAAAGGTTATCCTAAAAGGCGCTTGGCAGGATTTAGTGCGGGTTTTTAACGACGTAAAACGCTTTCGCCAGGTCTTTCGATTACTGCTCGCGAGGTTGATTTATAACGACGGGTTAGTAACCGTTTTCGGCTTCGGCGGGATCTATGCCGCGGATATTTTCGACTTTACCGTCAATGAAATCATAATTTTCGGGATCGGATTGAACCTAGCCGCTGGGCTTGGAGCCTGGGTGTTTGGCTTTATGGATGACAGGCTCGGAGGCAAACCAACCATTTTAGTGTCTCTCGTTGGGCTTTCCGTAGCGGCCTTGATAGCCGTGTTTACCACAAGTGTTACTTGGTTTTGGGTTGCTGGGCTAGGTGTAGGACTATTGGCAGGCCCAAACCAATCAGCGAGCAGGTCACTTTTAGGCCGTTTCACTCCGCCGAAACATGAAAACGAGTTTTATGGATTTTTCGCCTTTTCCGGTAAGTTTACTGCCTTTCTAGGCCCATTTTTGTTGGGAAAATTGACCGTAATGTTTGGCAGTATGCGAGCTGGAATTGCCGTAGTAATCGCCCTTTTCTTGATAGGCGGTATTTTGTTGTTTCGGGTAGATGAAAAAGAAGGCATCGAGGCCTCTGGTCGTTCATGAGTTATGTAGTCGCTGATATACTAAAGTTTATAAATGATTGGGCGCCAAATGGTACCGCTCAATCCTACGATAATGTGGGATTGCAAGTTGGGCGGCCATCTTCCACTGTAACCAAGTGTTTGGTAGCCTTGGATCTTACCCCCGCTATTGTGGATGAAGCCATTCTCGGCGGGTTCGATACCATTGTAACGCATCATCCCCTTATTTTTAAGCCGATTTCCTCGTTAACTGATTCTGGATTAGTACCGGGTCTCGCTTTAAAACTCGCCGAGCATAAAGTGGCGCTGGTAGCGGCCCATACCAATTTGGACGCAGCGCGCGATGGCGTTTCTTTCAAACTTGGAGAAGTGCTGGGGCTTCAAAATCTAGAATTCTTGTCGTTTTTGGAAGGCCAAGTCAAAAAAGTGGTCTGTTTTGTTCCTGTAGAAGCAGTGGACGCCGTTCGGCAAGCCGCACACGAGGC
>JAURGV010000187.1 GCA_030833605.1 Rhodothermales bacterium | reverse complement strand
TCACGACGGCGATTATGTCCTTTTAATGGATGACGATATCCCGAACGGAGGCATTGGAGCCATTCTTTACAACGGTGAAACCACGCTCAAAAAGGTATTCTATGACGAAAAGGGGCTGCGTCTAGAGGCTGCAAACGATGAATATGAAGACATTTATATTCTGCCGGATGTGTTTGAGGAAGTTCGGGTACTCGGAAAATATATGGGCCATGTGAACAAAAATGGTATCCACAAGGCTTCAAGGCGTGCTTTTGCCTAAACCAACAGGAGTCGATGGGGTAATTTTCTGTGCGGTTCGTATTGGTTATATTGCCATAGCGTACATTGCACGTTTGGCATCGACAATTTGAATTGACCCTTATCCTATGACCTCAAGCCGCTTGGCTGCAATGCTATGGCTACTGTTAGTACCCTTTTCTACGGTAGTCGGCCAGACCCAATCTGTCGATTTTTCTTGGGACAACGCAACCGTATACCGGGTGTTGACCGATCGTTTTTCGAGTGGTGATAAAGATAACAATACCGCATACGGAAGGGGATTGGATGGATCAGGTTCGTCTTATGACGTGGATTCATTAGGTCACTTTTTGGGTGGCGATTTTGTCGGGCTTACCGGTTGGTTAGACGACGGGTACTTTGACGATTTGGGTGTAAACGTTCTGTGGCTCTCCTCTCCCGTAGAACAAGTGCAAGGCTGGGTCGGGGGTGGTTCAGGAGAATATCAGAAGTATGGTTTTGACGGTACCCTTCCGCTCGATTTTACGGAATTGGATAAAGCCCTCGGCACCAAAGAAGAGTTCAAAACTCTTGTAGACAGCGCCCATCGAAAAGGGATGCGGGTAATCATTGACGTTCAGCTCAATCATGTGGGATATGCCACGCTGAACGATATGTCTTCTTTTGGATTTGGAAGTATTTCTTCCGAGGACTGGCGGTCGTGGAGGCCATCATCCAAAACCGGTTGGCAGTCGTACAACGATCGATTTATTGTTAGAAACGATTCTGCACAAGCTTGGGCCAAATGGTGGGGTCCGAATTGGATTCGAACTGATCTTCCAGGATACACTTCTTGTGGAGAGACGGAAAACTCGGGCTGTTTGGATGTTCTTCCAGACCTCAGGGATGATGTTGAAGCCAGCCAGATTCCTTCCTTTTTGGAACTGAAATGGGGAGCAGATAAGCTGGCCTCCGAAAAGCAGGCATTGGATGCCTATTTTTCATCTACGGGCTACCAACGAACGGGTGCTAACCACGTGGTCAAGTGGTTCAGCGACTTGGTAAGAGAATTCGGGATTGATGGGTTTGTCGTCCACCAATCAAAGTATGTGTCCCCGGACCTAGTGAAGAGGCTAAAAGAGCAGGCCAGTCAAGCATACGCCAAATGGAATGCCACGCAGGAAGGAGACGCCTCTGCGTCTGCTTCTGCGACGTTTTTGTTTTACGCAGCAGACCAGGCCGTTTCAGACGTCTCTTTGGGCTTTGATGCGACAGGCAATGTGATTTCAAAAGACGTTTTCGCTAACCAATTGGATAGTTTCTTTACCGAAAAAGCCAACGCGCTAAAAAAATCATCTCAGGTGCGTCAATTTTCGAAGGTATCGTCTTTGGAATCGGGTATTTACGCGGATGCAGATAAGATCGACATCCTCACCAAACTGTTGTTGACGCCCGGGAACGTAGTATTGCTTTA
The DNA here is from genome assembly GCA_030833605.1 of Rhodothermales bacterium. Classification (GTDB taxonomy): domain Bacteria; phylum Bacteroidota; class Rhodothermia; order Rhodothermales; family UBA10348; genus UBA10348. The sequence goes on along the minus strand of JAURGV010000187.1, from coordinate 3,329 downwards.
TGGAGATGAATCGGGCAGAAAACTCCTGAAAAACGCTCCTGACGTAGTTTCAAGTTCAACTTCTTTCATGAATTGGGCAGATTTCGACGAGAGTCTTTTTGAACACATCAAAAAGGTTGGAGCGTTCCGTAAAGCCCATCCGGCCATTTCAGCTGGAGGTCACGACCAGATTCAAGAAGCCCCTTACGCCTTTTACAGGGGCGTCCGAGTTGGGATGGGTGAAGATGAAGTGGTCGTTGTTATGGGAGCAAGTGGGAAGACTCGCTTGAATGTATCGATAGTATGGCCCGACGACACCGTCCTTCGCGACGCGTACACAGGTAACGTGGCCATCGTTTCCTTTGGCCAGGTCACCTTCACCGCAGCGCCTTCCGGTATACTTCTTTTGGAAGAAGTAAAATAGTTCTTTTACCGCGCCTTACTGCCTAAAACCATCATCGATGGTTAAGCCGTAACCCCCGACGTATTAAGAAACTCCCGAAGAACGTAGTGTAGAATGCCTCCGTGGCGGAAATATTCGACTTCAACCGGGGTATCCAATCGGCAATGTGTTTCAAAAACTACGGTAGAACCATCCGATTTGGTGGCCGTGACCGTCATTTTGCTTAACGCTTTTACGGAGTCCGTGACGGGAATAGAAAAGGATTCCGTTCCATCTAGCCCAAGAGATTCTGCGGTTTGTCCTTCCACATATTGCAGGGGAAGAACACCCATTCCAATTAGGTTAGAGCGATGAATGCGTTCGTAGCTTTCCGCGATTACGGCGCGAACACCTAGAAGCATCGTGCCTTTTGCTGCCCAGTCGCGGCTTGAGCCCATTCCGTAGTCTTTTCCAGCAAGAACAACCAGCGCGGTGCCATTATCTTGGTATTTCATCGAAGCGTCGTAGATGTCTTCTACAGCACCTGTAGGGAAGTATTTCGTCACTCCACCCTCAATGCCAGGTACGATGTGGTTCTTAATGCGGATGTTCGCAAACGTACCCCGCATCATTACCTCGTGATTTCCACGGCGTGAACCAAAGGAGTTAAAGTCGAGGTAGGGCACCTTGTTATCGAGAAGATATTTAGCAGCAGGGCCATTCGATGCAATGTTTCCAGCCGGCGAAATATGATCGGTAGTGGTCGAGTCGCCCACTTTAATTAAAACGCGAGCCCCTTCGATGGATGAAATGGAGGGCGTTTCTCTTGTCAGCGTGGTGAAAAATGGAGGCTCTTGGACATACGTCGATTTGGTGTTCCACTCGTAAATGGAACCTTCGGGAATCTCAATTGCATTCCACAACGCATTGGAGTCCTCGATTCCATCGTATTCTTTATGGAACATCTCTGGTCGAACGCACTGGTTAACTAGGTCCTTGATTTCAGCAGACGTAGGCCAGATATCTTTTAAATAAACTGGATTGCCACTTTTGTCCTTGCCAATTGGATCGGCAGACAAATCAATGTCAACGGTCCCAGCGAGCGCATAGGCGACAACCAGTGGAGGAGACGCTAAGTAGTTCGCTTGGACATTTTGGTGAATTCGGCCTTCGAAGTTTCTGTTTCCGGAAAGAACACCACTAACAATCAAATCGCCTTCTTTGATGGCGGCCGTGGTTTGCTCGGGAAGTGGTCCGGAATTACCGATGCAGGTGGTACATCCGTAGCCTACTAAGTTGAATCCAATGGCATTCAAATACGGCCACAATCCAGCATCTTCCAAATATTCGGTAACTACTTTTGAGCCCGGGGCCAAGCTGGTTTTAACATACGGAGGTACTGTTAGTCCTCTTTCAACCGCTTTTTTGGCCACCAATCCTGCACCGATCATTACCGATGGATTCGAGGTGTTGGTGCAACTGGTAATGGCAGCAATAGCCACATCACCGTGGTGCATGGTTAAGTCTTTTGAAAAAGAACCGGTTTTTGAGAGCCGCTCTTCGGACAAACCAAATCCTTTCGGACCTGCAGGCCGATTGAGTGATTCATGAAATTCCTTTTGCATGGCGGGAAGCACAATGCGGTCTTGAGGACGCTTAGGACCAGAAAGGCTGGGTACTATCGTCGATAAGTCCAATTCCAAGACGTCCTTGAATTCTGGTTCAGGGGTGGAATCGGTTCTGAATAAGCCCTGAGCTTTAGCATAACGACCCACCATTTCAACCATTTCCGCATCGCGGCCGGTTCTGGTCAAGAAGTCTAAGGTTTCCTGGTCAATGGGGAAGAAGCCCATTGTAGCACCGTATTCAGGAGCCATATTGGCAATCGTAGCGCGGTCTGGGACGGTCATATTGCTGACGCCAGGACCAAAGAACTCAACGAATTTGCCCACTACGCCGTATTTGCGCAGCATTTCCGTTACCGTCAATACCAAGTCGGTAGCTGTCGCGCCTTCAGGAAGTTCGCCTTTCAAGCGAAATCCGATTACTTCTGGCATCAACATATAAATGGGCTGGCCTAGCATAACTGCTTCGGCTTCAATACCTCCAACACCCCATCCGACAACGCCCAAACCATCAATCATGGTGGTATGACTGTCCGTTCCAACGAGCGAATCCGGATAGAATACCGATAATCCGTCGTCCGTTTTTTTACTCCAAACGCCACGGCCGATGTATTCTAAGTTCACTTGGTGGCAGATGCCGCTTCCAGGAGGAACTACAGAAAAATTGTCAAACGCATTTTTACCCCACCGTAGAAATTCGTACCGCTCCCCATTCCGTTCAAATTCTCTAGCTTCGTTGATGGAAAGGGATTCGTTTTGGCCAAAAGCGTCTACTTGTACCGAGTGGTCAATTACCAAATGAACGGGAACGCGTGGATTAATTTCTTCAGGATCGCCTCCCAATCGAGCCATTGCGCTGCGCATGGCAGCTAGGTCAACAACCGCTGGAACGCCGGTGAAATCCTGTAACAATACACGCGCTGGCATGAATGGGATTTCAACTTGAGCGGGGTTCTTAGGGTCGTATGTCGCTAATTTCTCTACATCATTTTTTTCAACCAAGAAACCGTCACAATTCCTAAGCGCGCATTCAAGTAGGACTTTAATGGAGAAGGGTAGCTTGTCAATTTTTGCAAATCCCTGGTCGCGTAAGGCATCAAGGGAATACAAATAGCCGGTCCCAGAACCGGTATTAAATGTTTGGCGAGTGCCGAATAGGTCGTTCTTGTTGTCGGGAGCGTTGCTCATGACGCGTTCTGGTTGGGCCCCGAAAGGCCGGTTAAAGGATCCTTAAATATACCAAACTTCGGGAAGTGATAGTAGGTAAAATCCTTCTCAAACCGCCTCGGACTAAGGTTTAGCGGAGAATTAAAAATGAAGGTGCTTGGGCCGTATCTTCCATG
>JAURGV010000186.1 GCA_030833605.1 Rhodothermales bacterium | reverse complement strand
ACTAATGCTACATATTTTCCTAAGAATGGGAGATGTTGAGCCACAGAAAGTTGAATATTCGGCGTTTCTAGAACAGGTCCGAAAAGGATATGTACAGGAGGTAATCCTCGTCAACGGCCGCAAAGTTGAAGGCGTTTATACGTCTGAAGCCGTTCAGCAAGGAAAGGTTGAGGTTAAAACCATTCAACCGGGAATTTTGACAGGGAATACGCCACAGGTCCCCAACACCTTTATTTCGACCAAACCAGAGGACCATGAGTTGGTCCAGTTTCTGATCGATTATAATGCCTCCCAAGAACTTACCTCAGGTTCTGAAATTGCATTTGATGCTCGACAAGACGAAGACTGGTTCGGTGGTCTGTTGACGTGGATATTTCCACTCATCATTATTATTGCTTTATGGGTGTTTCTTATTAGAAGAATGAACCCTGGAAGCCAAGTTCTAAATATTGGTAAGAACAAGGCGGTCCTGTTTGATGCCATGGGCGAGCACCGACTCACCTTTAAGGATGTGGCGGGTCTACAAGAGGCCAAAGAAGAAGTTGAAGAGGTAGTAGAATTCCTCAAGACACCCAAAAAGTTTACCAAGTTAGGCGGCAAGCTTCCGAAAGGCGTTTTGCTAGTGGGCCCTCCAGGAACGGGTAAGACGTTGCTTGCCAAAGCGGTAGCGGGAGAGGCGGGTACGCCATTCTTTTCTCTATCGGGATCTGATTTCGTCGAAATGTTTGTCGGTGTCGGCGCGGCACGCGTCCGTGACTTGTTTAAGCAGGCCAAAGAAAAGGCGCCATGTATCATTTTTATTGATGAAATAGATGCTATCGGGAGATCGCGCGGCAAAGGAATGATGATGGGCGCCAACGACGAGCGTGAAAACACGCTCAACCAGTTGCTTGTCGAAATGGATGGGTTCAACACCGATAGCGGCGTTATCATTATGGCTGCAACGAACCGTCCTGACGTTTTAGACTCAGCGCTTATGCGTCCGGGACGATTTGATCGTCAGATTTTGATTGATAAGCCGGATCGACGGGAGCGGGCAGAAATCTTTAAAGTGCATACCCGCAATCTGATTTTGGGCAATGACGTTAGCGAAGAGGTTTTGGCAAGCCAAACCCCAGGATTTGCAGGCGCTGAAATTGCCAACGTGTGTAACGAGGCCGCTTTGTTAGCAGCGCGCGAAAACAAGGAATCTATTGGGATGCAGGATTTCGAGCGTTCTATTGACCGCGTGATTGCCGGGCTCGAAAAGAAAAACAAGATTATTTCGCCCGGCGAGAAAAAAATTGTGGCGTACCACGAAGCCGGTCATGCGATTACAGGATGGTTCTTAGAGAACACCGATCCTGTGGTTAAGGTGTCCATCATACCTCGTGGGCTCGCGGCGCTGGGATACGCGCAATACCTTCCTGAAGAAAGATACCTCTATACTAGAGAAGCGCTCATCGATCGAATGGTTATGGCCATGGGTGGTCGGGTCGCGGAAGAAATCATATTTGGGAAAATATCTACGGGCGCTCAAAACGATTTAGAGCGAATCACCGCCATGGCTTATGCAATGGTAGTCGATTACGGGATGAGCGAAAAAGTAGGTTACGTTTCGTTTAACCTATCTAGGGGAAGCGACAGCCCGGTATTCAGCAAACCATATTCCGACGAAACGGCTCGCATTATTGATATGGAAGTGAAAGTCATTATCGATGATGTTCGTAAAATGGCTCGCCAAGTATTGGAAGAGCACGCTGACAAATTGGAGTCGATGGCTGTTGCATTGCTTGAAAAAGAAGTGCTAGGCCCCAAAGACTTGGTTGAACTGCTCGGAAAACGCCCGTACGGTGAGTATGTGGACTACGAAGGCATGCCTATCCTTGAAGTGGCCGAAGTAGAAGGCGCGACAGGTGCCGATGAGGCAACTGCTCCAGAAGCAAGCGCTGAAGGAACCGTTGCTCCTACCTCCGAGGAGACGAGCGAAGACTCATCCAAAGCATAGGACTTCCTATTCTTACGTGCGCTTTTAGGCCTTTCCTTTTTGCAGTCCCTACAAAAACGCGATAAATAAGGTATACTTGTATATACCGATATACCGCAACAAGGTGGTCCACTAGGTGCTTTTTTGACCGAAATGGTAAAAAAAGTGCTCTCCTCAACCTTTCTTCACGAAAGTATTCGTGTTGCAGTCCAAAGTCGCCGTATATTGTAAGGCTGAGACTATTCTGAGTGGGCGAGTTTTCGCCTGCTTTTATTGATTCTGGAATTTGACAGTAATTACACGGTAAGCAATCGTGCCAACGATCCAACAACTGGTTCGAAAAGGGCGTCAGCCTAAAGTAAATCAAACTAAGTCACGTGCTTTGGACTCTTGTCCTCAGCGCCGTGGTGTGTGTACTCGCGTATACACTACTACTCCTAAAAAACCTAACTCGGCTCTTCGGAAAGTGGCTAAAGTCCGTTTGACAAACGGCATGGAAATCACGGCATACATCCCAGGAGAGGGACACAACCTTCAGGAGCATAGCATTGTGCTAGTTCGTGGCGGTCGTGTTAAAGACCTTCCAGGTGTGAAATACCATATTGTTCGTGGTGCACTCGATACGTCGGGCGTCGCGGATAGGAAGCAAAGCCGCTCCAAATATGGTGCAAAACGCCCTCGGAAGTAATTCCGCGAGCAATTAGCCCACAATTTTTCGGATAAGACAAATGCTGTCAAGTCCGGCTTGTGATTTAGCAAGACAATAGTTCTAAGAGATAAGACAGCGCGTAGAATAACATGCGTAGAAAAACTGCAGAACGTAGACAAACGCCAGCCGATCCGGTATACAAAGATGTACTGGTATCGCGGTTTGTTAATGCTGTGATGGAAAGTGGTAAGAAAAACGTGGCTCGTGGCCTTGTTTATCAGGCCTTTGACCTGATCCACGACCGTACTTCCGAGGAAGGCGTAGAAGTATTTCGCCAAGCGGTCAACAATGTTGCCCCTTTGGTTGAAGTGCGTAGCCGCCGTGTTGGTGGTGCTACCTACCAGGTTCCTATTGAAGTTCGTCCAGATCGACGTACGGCGTTGGCATTTCGTTGGTTAATCCAATATGCCAAAACCAGAAACGATAAAAGCATGGCAAATCGCCTAGCTAATGAAATCATCAGCGCCGCTAAAGGCGAAGGTGGTGCCATTAAGAAGAAAGACGATACGCACCGTATGGCAGAAGCCAACAAAGCGTTCGCTCACTTCCGATTCTAACAACGACTGGAACTCGAATCCGCTGAATCCAATTTTCAATGAGCAATTCTAACAACTTCACGCTTGAGCGTACTCGAAATATCGGCATCATGGCTCACATTGATGCAGGTAAAACGACTACAACTGAACGTATTCTGTATTACACCGGTAAGTTGCACCGCATGGGCGAAGTCCATGAGGGCGGCGCGACCATGGACTGGATGGAGCAGGAGAAAGAGCGTGGAATTACGATTACGAGTGCTGCCACTACCTGTGAGTGGAAAGATCACCGTATTAATATTATTGACACCCCTGGTCACGTTGACTTTACAGTCGAAGTAGAGCGCTCTTTGCGCGTTCTCGACGGTGCTGTTGCACTGTTCTGCGCTGTGGGTGGTGTTGAGCCTCAGTCTGAGACCGTTTGGCGCCAGGCTAATAAGTACCATGTTCCTCGCATCGCGTTTGTGAACAAAATGGACCGTACTGGAGCTGATTTCGAAGCTGCTGTACAAGCCATGAAGGACCGTTTGAAAGCAAACGCTGTTCCTGTTCAAATTCCGATCGGCGAAGGCTCTATGTTCAAAGGAATTGTCGACCTGATTCTGAATAAAGCCATTATTTGGCACGAAGAAACTCAGGGAATGACTTTTGACGAAATTCCAGTTCCAGCTGATCTTGCTACAAAAACGCGTCATTGGAGAATTAACCTCCTTGAAGCCGTTGCTGAGCACGACGACGGTCTGTTAATGAAGTACCTCGAAGGAGAAGAAATCACTCCAGAAGAGCTGAAAGAAGTTGTTCGTGAGGCTACGTTGAGCTTGGATATTACCCCAGTTTTCTGTGGTACGGCATTCAAAAACAAGGGCGTTCAGCGATTGCTAGACGGTGTTTTGGATTACCTGCCAAGCCCAACAGATGTACCTGCAATTAAAGGTATCAATCCTAAAACGGATGCAGAAGTAGAACGCCCGTCCGATCTTAATGGGCCGTTCTCTGCCATCGCGTTTAAGGTTATGACCGACCCTTACGTTGGAAAGCTTACTTTCTTCCGTGTCTATTCAGGTCGTTTGTCAAAAGGTACTCAGATTCTTAACGCTTCGACTGGAAACAGAGAGCGTATCGGCCGCATCTTGATGATGCATGCTGATTCGCGTGAAGACGTTGATGAGGTTCGCGCTGGCGATATCGCCGCAGGTGTTGGTGTGAAAGAAGTTCGCACCGGAGATACCTTCTGCGATATGGATCATCCGGTTATTCTGGAGAAAATGGTGTTTCCAGAGCCTGTTATCAAAATTGCGATTGAGCCTAAAACCAAGGCCGACAACGACAAATTGGGTAATGGTCTTCAGAAATTGGCTGAAGAAGATCCAACGTTTAAAGTGAACGTTGATCATGAAACAGGCCAGACGCTAATCGCCGGAATGGGCGAGCTTCACCTTGAGATTATTGTTGACCGTTTGCGTCGCGAGTTCAAAGTGGAAGCCAACGTAGGTAAACCTCAGGTTTCTTACCGCGAGGCGCTTGGCAAAATGGTGGATCAACGCTATACCCACAAAAAACAGTCGGGTGGACGCGGGCAGTTTGCCGAAATTTGGATCGAAATCGGCCCAGCCGAAGAAGGTGTGGTTGGTCTCGAGTTTATCGATGACATTAAAGGCGGTTCTATTCCACGTGAATACATACCAGCAGTCGAAAAAGGAATCAAAAGCGCAATGGGTCAAGGCCCGCTCGCTGGATATCCAATTGAAGGCATCAAAGCCCGTCTGTACGATGGTAAGTTCCACAACGTGGACTCGGACGCTTTGTCAT
>JAURGV010000185.1 GCA_030833605.1 Rhodothermales bacterium | reverse complement strand
CCCTTTCAGACGAATAATCCGTCCCGTTTGAGCTGCCAACTCCAAATTATGCGTCACCAAAACCAACGTGGTGCCAGCTTCCTTATTCAACCGAAACAATAGATCGACAATGATATCTCCGGTTTCGCCGTCCAAATTCCCCGTGGGCTCATCCGCAAATAGGATTTCTGGGCGATTGATAAACGCTCTTGCTAAGGCAATACGCTGCTGTTCCCCGCCCGATAACTGAGCCGGATAATGCCCTATTCTGTCACCGAGCCCAACGGTTTTCAATAACTCAACGGCCTCCTCTTTAGCATCTGTTCGCCCTCGAAGCTCTGCAGGAACGGTCACGTTTTCTAAAGCGGTAAGGGTCGGGATCAGCCGGAAAGACTGGAATACAAACCCTACGTGTTGATTTCTAACACCAGCGCGCTCATCTTCCGAAAGAGCTCCCATGTCGTGCCCACAAAGAATCACTTTGCCTGAAGAAGGACGATCTAGCCCAGCAGCTAGACCTAAAAGTGTTGTTTTACCACTTCCCGAAGGCCCCACGATAGAAACCGAGTCGCCTTGAGCTAATTCAAACGAAACGGAATCAAGAACGGTTAATTCGCCGTTCCCACTTTTGTACGTTTTGGATAGGTGTTCTATCTGAAGAACGTTCTGCATCTATTTATTCAATTTCACTTCGCTGATGGCAAGGTTTATGAAACGGCTATACTTTGGGTTGGTGCTCATTGTTCTTTTTTCTGCGTGTTCCGCAAAGAATTCTCAAAACGAAGGCGAGACCCAAGCTGCAGAGGCTACGGATGGGGTTGTTTCCGATGGCGGTAGCGACTCGTCGTCGGCAAAAAGCGAACAGCCCGAAGATTTAATCCCCGAAGGGGCCATTCGGATCTTGTATTTAGGCGACAGTATTACGGCTGGATATGGTCTGGGCGAAGAGTACGCCTTTCCAGCGATTGTTCAGCGAAAAGCAGAAGAGGCCGGCTACTCGATGTATACCGTTAATGCCGGAATCTCAGGCGATACCAGCACGGGAGGACTAAACCGGCTAGAATGGTTACTCCAGCAGCAATTTGATGTCGTTCTACTCGAACTTGGAGGAAACGACGGTCTTAGAGGGATCGATTTGCAACTTACAAAAGCCAACCTAGACCAAATCATTCAGAAAACGCTTCAGAAATGGCCGGAAACGAAATTTGTGGTCGCTGGAATGATGGTTCCACCCAATCTAGGACATGCTTATACCCAAGAATTTGCGGCCATATTCCCTGCCATTGCAAAAAAATACAATGCGGTTCTTATCCCTTTTATTCTTGAAGGAGTAGGCGGAATTCCGTCTCTAAATTTATCAGACGGCATTCATCCAACGGCTGAAGGACACAAAATACTGGCAGAAACCGTTTGGAAAGCACTGGAACCGGTCCTAAAGACCTTCAACGCAACCAAATAGCCAATCTTCTAGTCGCAATGGTGCGATTCGTGCCATTGCGACCAAAGAAGATACCTGTTACAGCTGTTTAACTTCGTTTATAACCGCCTGAATGGATTCTTTTGCGTCTCCAAATAGCATTTGGTTGTTCGAATTGTAGAACAGTTCGTTGTCAATTCCGGCATAACCCGGACGCATACTGCGCTTCAACACAATGCTGGTGCCGGCTTGATCCGCATTCAGAATAGGCATTCCATAAATTGGACTGCTCTTGTCGTGTCGAGCTGCTGGGTTTACAACGTCATTGGCGCCGATCACAACCGCGACGTCCGTGGTTTCGAATTCACCGTTGATCTCATCCATTTCGAAGAGTTGATCGTAGGGCACATTCGCTTCTGCTAGAAGGACGTTCATGTGACCAGGCATCCTACCTGCAACGGGGTGGATCGCAAATTTGACCTGAACGTCCTTTTTAATGAGTTCTTCGGCCAATTCACGTACTGCATGCTGCGCTTGTGCAACGGCCATTCCATAACCAGGAATGAAAATCACTTTGTTGGCGTAGCTCAAAAGAATGGCCACATCATCAGCAGTGGTTGAGTTAACGGTCATGCCCTCTGTTGAAACACCACCTCCTGTTGCACCACCAGAATCACCACCAAATCCGCCAACCAACACATTGAAGAGGGAGCGATTCATAGCAACACACATGATATTGGTCAGAATCAAGCCGGAAGCCCCAACCAAGGCGCCTGAAATAATTAGCGCTGTGTTGTTTAGCACAAAGCCAGTTGCTGCGGCGGCAATACCTGAATAAGAGTTCAACAAGGCTACCACAACCGGCATGTCGGCTCCACCAATCGGGATCACCAAAAGGATGCCTAATAAGGCGCCGGCTACTGCAATAAAAATCGCGCCGTAAACAACAGGATCAGAAACTTCAGGAAAAACACTGCTCTCCATCGCCATCCAAATCATGCTGCCAACCGATCCCAAAACAAACAGAATGGTCAGTAAACGCATTCCTGGAAACGACATCGGATTGCCGGAAATACGCTCTGAAAGCTTACCAAACGCCACAAAACTACCCGTAAACGTGATCATCCCGATCAGAATGGAAAGCGAAATGGTAATCGCGCTAACGGCTTCGAGGTGCTCTCCACCCGTTATATGCGCATTTGGCGCCATAAAACGAGCGATTTCCGCACCGGCAACCAGGGCCGAAGCGATACCACCAAACCCGTTAAAAGCCGCAACGAGCTCTGGCATTCCGGTCATTTCGACCTTTTTGGCCAAGTAAGCACCAATCCCTGCACCAATAACAGCACCCATCAACATGTGAATGGGCGTTAATATTTCCTGCAAAAAGAGTGTAGCTACTACTGCGACAAACATGCCCAACGCAGCAAGCTGGTTACCTTTACGGGCGGTTGCCGGAGATTGAAGTCGCTTCAAGCCATAGATAAACATGATGCCTGAAACGAGGTAAGCAATGTCGATAATATTCTGCTTCATGAGCTGTGGCCCAAAACGTTTTTAAATAATCTAAATAATGAGTTTGAAGGCCTTGCCTAATCTTTCTTCTTGAACATCTGGAGCATGCGGTCCGTCACCATGAATCCACCAATAACATTGATGGTGGCAACGATTACGGCTGCAAACCCAATCCATTTTGCCCAATCGTCTCCGACCATCCCAGCAACCACCATGGCTCCTACGATAGTGATACCCGAAATGGCATTTGAACCCGACATAAGCGGCGTATGAAGGGTCGCAGGGACTTTACTAATGACCTCACTGCCAATAATGGACGCGAGAATAAAGATGATGAGATTCGTAAGCATAGTTGATTCGATTACAATGATCTGTTAGCCTAATAATGCCTTGACACGTTCGTTTACCACCGCTCCACCTTGTGTGATGCACGATCCGGTAAACACTTCGTCGTCGGGCTTTGGCGTGAACCCATTTTCGTCCGTAAAGTCCTGAAGCATAGCCAACAGCGTCCGAGCGTATAATTGACTCGCATGCACTGGCATCTCCGTGGTCAAATTGGTTGGCCCCATTACGGTAACTCCCTGTACCTCAACGGTTTCGCCCGGTTTGGTAAGTTCACAGTTGCCTCCATTCTGAGCGGCCATGTCGACCACTATCGATCCGGGAGCCATCGCTTCAACGGCTTCCTTGGTAATCAAAATGGGAGCTTTGCGACCTGGAATGAGGGCTGTGGAAATAACCACGTCCGATTTCCCGATAAACGGAACCAGAAGCTTTGTTTGCTGCTTGGCTTTTTCTTCGGCTAAGGCTTTGGCGTATCCACCTGAATCGGACGAATCTTGTCCTTCCAGCTCCAATTCAACAAAAGAAGCGCCCAAGCTCTGAACTTCTTCTTTGACTGCTTCGCGAATGTCGTATGCCGAAACTCTGGCACCTAGGCGTTTTGCGGTTGCGATGGCCTGAAGACCCGCCACACCTGCACCTAAAACCAACACATTGGCTGGCTTAACGGTACCAGCAGCGGTAGTCAGCAACGGGAAAAATTTTGGAAGATGTCCGGCTGCCATCAAAACGGCTTTATAGCCCCCAATAGAGCTCAATGCCGAAAGGGCATCCATTTTTTGCGCCCTAGAAATGCGCGGCACCATTTCCATACTAAGCGAGGTAAGTCCTCTGGCTGCCATATGTGCCGATATTTGGGGTTCGTCCAAAGGATTCATAAACCCAATGTAGGCCCCTCCTTGCTTCATTAAAGCAATTTCACCATCCGTCGGCGGCTTCACTTTGACCACGATATCGGCTCCGAAGGCATCTTCTTTCGAAGCTATCTTTGCGCCGACGCTTTCGTAGTCTGCATCGGAATAAAAGGAAAGGGATCCAGCATTTTTTTCAACAAGTACCGTCGCGCCGGCTTTTGCCAATCGAGCGACAACTTCTGGTACAAGTGCAACCATGCGCTCTCCGGGAGCAGACTCTTTTGGAACACCAATTGTATAGGCCATAATTATTTAGTCCTGTTCTGACAATAGTGCGATCTATATACGGTACCTAACGGGTCCTTGCCAAATCGCTTTTTTGACTGGGTTTGTGAGGCTCTCCCCCACATGAGCAATTATCCGTGTTTGGCTTCGAAATCAGCCATATATGCGACCAAAGATTCTACAGCTTCCAAAGGACAAGCATTATAAATAGAAGCCCGAATGCCGCCAGCGCTTCGATGACCCTTCAGCGATTTCATTCCAGCGGCCGAGGCGCCTTTCACAAACAGCTCTTCCAATTCCTCTGAAGGCAGTCGATAGGTCACATTCATGTTGGAGCGGCTGTCTTTTGCTGCAACGCCGGTATAAAAGTCGGTTTTATCAATCGCATGGTATAAAAGTCCGGCTTTGTGGTCGTTCATGACCTTTATGACCTTCAATCCACCTTTGGACTTAATCCATCGGAGTACTTTCTCAACAATGTAAACGGCGAATACCGGCGGCGTATGAAACAGCTTGGATGCATGCGTTTTGTAATCCAACATGGTTGGAAGACCACTTGGGATCCGATCCAAGAAGTCCGGACGAATCAAAGCTACGGTTACACCAGCAGGTCCAATGTTTTTTTGAGCACCGGCGTACATCAAACCGTATTTATCCATCTCGATAGGCCGAGAAAGAAAATCACTTGACGCATCACAAATCAT
>JAURGV010000184.1 GCA_030833605.1 Rhodothermales bacterium | reverse complement strand
CTTTTGAGCAAAAAGAAACCTGCCGGACAGCAATCGCCGCAACCGGTACTGGAAAATGATGCGCCTCCATCGTCGCTGAACGATGCCCTTTCCGAAATTTCCAGAATGCTGAGCGGAGAAGCTCCAACTCCCCAAAGGAAACAGCCGCTTCCATCGCCCAAGGCTATCGAGCCCCTGCCCCGAAAAGCCGTTTATTACGATGAGGCGATTGAGAAAAAGGACTATAAATCGTTCCACGCACCTGTAATTACGCATCCCAAGAAAGAAGCGTCCCTCGCACAAACTCCGCTTTTAAAACCGGTTCGCCATTCCATGACGCAAGATGTCAAACAAGACATTCGGGTACGTGCAAAAGCGCAAGAAGCGCTTATTCTTGCTGAACTACTAGGTCCACCGCTAAGCTTAAAACGCCGCTCAAGAGGGCGTTAAGAAGTGGGTGGCCTACAATTCGTCGATGGTAACGTCGTCAGAGGGCTCGTCGCCTCCTTTCTTGAACATTTTGGCTCCAATGGCACCGCCAATGGCTCCAAAAATTGCAAAAGCTACACTGCCCATGCCCAGTCCTCTGAGAATCCCAGATAAGGATTTGGCCTCTTCGCCAGCGGCTTCCATGGCTTCAATTTGCTCAGGCGGCATAGTGTCACCCAGTTTGGCAATGATGAAATCATTAAAAGCCGTGGTGTGATCAATCCCAACCTGCAAAAGAACAAAGTTCAACAGAGTAGCAATTCCCAACCCTATCAAAGCGGCAAATACGCCGTATTTCGCCCCCGTACCAGCGGATATGGTAAGCTCGTTCGTATCTGTATAGTGCCAAATAGTAACCACTGTTCCTATCAAAACGCCGAGGCAGCAGATGAAGTTTATGAAGCCTAAATAGGACGTGCTTAATAACCCGGTAATGAGGCCGCCAAGAATAATAGATTGTTTTGCGTCAGGCATAAGGGTGTAGGAAATCTAAGTTTTAAGTAAGTCCGGCACATCTATTCGGGGTGCTGAAATATAGGGGTTTCCTGTCTGAAAAGAGAAGCTCCGATCGCACCTCCAATACCGCCAAAAAGCACATTACTTGGAATTTGAAATAGAAAACGAGCCATGGGACCCGGTCCTCCATTATCACTAAAGGAAGGTGTATTGCCTGCGATGTCAATAATGCCTTCAATGAGCCTAAAAAAGAAGGTATACATGAAACTGGGTATAGGATCAAACACAATCCAATTCTTCAATGTCAATCCTATTAGCGTATTAATCAGAAGCATAATAACGGCAGCTCCCAGCCCAATACTCGCACCCAATCGTAAGGCGTGAGTCGTTTCTAATTTAAAACCTTGAGCTCGTCCTCGCAGTACGGCTCCTTGCATTCCAGCTAGAATAATACCCATACAGCAAAATGCATTCGCGTATCGTAACGGGTAAATGGAGAATACCAAAGCAACTGCGATTCCGATAATTATAGGCCATTTTTTATTCATTGCGTGGTTTTAGGGGCTGAAATAACATGTTTTGATACGGGTGAAAGAGGCGAGGGCTTGGATTTTTGCCTAAATCCTTCTGCGAGGGCTGCGGTAAAGAAATACCCTGCCACCGTGCCCAATACCAGGCCTGTCGCCACCCTCGAAGTGGGGGTGTTCGACCACCAACCGATGAAATCGAATCCCCAATCCAAACCGGCGGGCAAAGCAGAAAGCACCAATACGAGAGGGGCCGTTTTCGAAGAAAACGGCCAAGCGCCCTTCAAAAATAGAAAAAGAAATCCGGCAATCGGAAAGCCCAAATAAAAACCTATACACCGGTGGCATACGGCTAAGGGTACCCCATCAATGTGAAAACTGCGGCTGGGGATTTGATGACACACCCCGGCAAACACTTCCATGATCCAGGGCCGAATCGAAACCGGCAGAAAAGGAGGAGCGCTCGCAAGCCCGACTAACACGAGCGAAACCGCAAGTGCCGCGAGCCATCCGCGCCAATCTCCTTCTTTAAATTGAATCATATTTCTAGTCGAAATGGACCTCCAAAAAGTGAAAAGTTTTCGGCTATCGGAGGTTCATCGAAATTTAACCGCTAAATGCTCTGAATCAAATTTTAAGAGCCCTTCTCTCCATTTTAACTCGGAACACCCACGTTGAAGTACGGGTTACAATACGCTCGGAAGAAATTCTCCGACTATTTTTTGGTCGTTTGTTTAGCACTCACCCACTAAGAGTGCCAGCGACCCATTCGAACCATCTAGAAGTTAAAAACGAGGCAGCACACCATGGCTAGCATCAAACCTTTGGGCGATCGCGTAGTGGTTAGACCACAGCCTGCCGAAGAAAAAACGGCCAGCGGTCTTTTCATCCCAGATACCGCCAAAGAGAAACCACAGCGGGGCACCGTCCTTGCAGTCGGTCCCGGTAAAGTTGAAAACGGAACCAAAGTCGACATGACAGTCAGCGAAGGAGACATCGTTCTTTACGGAAAATATTCCGGAACAGAAATCGCGATGAACAACGAAGACGTCCTGATCATGAGAGAATCCGATATCCTCGGAATCGTGAACGATTAATTAAGTAGAATACCATGTCTAAGCAGATAATTTTTGATACAGACGCCCGCGCAGGCCTCAAACGAGGCGTTGACAAGCTGGCTGATACTGTAAAAGTAACGTTAGGTCCAAAAGGACGTAACGTGATCATTGAGAAAAAATTTGGCGCCCCAACTGTAACCAAAGATGGTGTTACTGTTGCCAAAGAAATTGAATTAGAAGACAGAGTTGAAAACGTTGGCGCACAGATGGTTAAGGAAGTTGCTTCCAAAACCAGTGATGTAGCCGGTGACGGAACAACCACAGCAACCGTTTTGGCTCAAGCCATCATGAATGCCGGTCTAAAAAACGTTACTGCAGGTGCCAATCCAATGGACCTGAAGCGTGGAATTGACAAAGCCGTTCAAGCGGTTATTGCTCACCTGCGTTCGCTAAGCCGCGACATTCAGGATCGCGACAAAATCGCACAGGTCGCTACCATTTCAGCTAATAACGACCCTGAAATCGGAAACGATATTGCTGATGCGTTTGAACGCGTTGGTAAAGAAGGTGTTATTACCGTTGAAGAAGCAAAAGGCATGGAAACCACACTCGATGTGGTTGAAGGTATGCAGTTTGATCGCGGTTACCTTTCTCCTTACTTCGTGACCGATGCGGACACGATGGAAGCCGTAATGGAAAATCCTTTCATTTTGATCCACGATAAAAAAATCGCGGCAATGAAAGATCTTCTTCCTGTACTTGAGAAAGTAGCTCAGTTGGGTCGTCCTCTGGTGATTATTGCTGAAGATGTTGAAGGCGAAGCGCTTGCAACATTGGTAGTCAACAAATTGCGTGGTACGCTTAAAATCGCAGCTGTTAAAGCTCCTGGATTTGGCGACCGTCGTAAAGCTATGTTGGAAGACATCGCGATTCTAACCGGCGCTACCGTTATTTCGGAAGAAAAAGGCTACAAGCTAGAAAATGCTACGCTTGAATACCTAGGCCAGGCACAGCGCGTTGTAATGGACAAAGACAATACAACGGTTGTAGACGGTGCTGGTGAAGCAGAGCAAATCAAAGCACGTGGCGCGCAGATCAAACAGCAGATCGAAAACACGACTAGTGATTACGATCGCGAAAAACTACAGGAACGCCTAGCTAAATTGTCTGGCGGTGTTGCAGTTCTTCGTATCGGCGCAGCTACTGAGCCTGAAATGAAAGAGAAAAAAGCTCGCGTGGAAGATGCTCTTCATGCAACTCGCGCAGCTATCGAAGAAGGAATCGTACCTGGTGGCGGTGTCGCTTACCTACGCGCGATTAAAAGTCTAGACAAAGTATCGACCGACAACGAAGATCAAAACATTGGCGTTGCCATTGTTCGTCGCGCGTTGGAAGAGCCTCTTCGTCAGATTTCTGCAAACGCAGGCTTCGAAGGATCTATCGTAGTTCAGAAAGTACTTGAAGGCAAAGACGACTTTGGTTTCAACGCACTTAACGATACCTACGGCTCCATGATCGATGCAGGAGTTATCGATCCTACCAAAGTGACCCGTACAGCGTTGGAAAATGCAGCATCCGTATCTGGATTGTTGTTGACCACCGAAGCTGTTATTGCTGACCGTCCAGAACCTGCTGGCCCTGCGATGGGCGGTGGTGCTCCTGATATGGGTGGCATGGGCGGAATGGGCGGCTTCTAGTTTTAAGAAAAAGGACAACTCCTTTTCTTAGGCTAGGCGATTGCTCACCAGCTCGCTTATCTTAGCGGGGCGGCCCTTTGGGCCGCCCCGCTTTTTTTGTGCCTACTGTTTTTATTTCCGTTTTTTTATGCTGGCGTTTTATGCCGAAAACCACCCGCGCTTACATAGCCTTGGGATCCAATCTCGGAAACCGCTCAGCCTTTTTACGGGCTGCTGTCGATGCATTGAATGAGCATGCCAGGATACAGGTGACGCGTATTTCATCCGTATACGAGTCTCCCGCGCACATTTTGCCCGGCCAAAGTCCCCTACCCGACTATTTGAATGCGGTAATCGAGTGCGAAACGAGTTTCTCCCCCTCAGAGCTGCTCGATTTCTGCCTGTCCGTCGAAACCTCGCAGGGTCGAATCCGCGACAACGAAACACGATGGGCAGCCCGAACCCTAGATTTAGACCTTCTGTTGTTCGGAAGCCAGACCCTTGATTCAAACAGACTCACCCTGCCTCATCCTCGGCTCGACCAGCGAAAATTTGTACTCATTCCTTTAGCGGAAATTGCACCAAACTTGATGGTACCTGCTCCGTTTAACCAAATCGTTCGGTATCTTCTAGAAACCTGTTCAGACCTCTCAGAGGTGGTGATCTCTGACAATGTTTTAACAATGCCCGGTGCTTGATGAGTTTATTTGACGACGTACCAAAACCCGATTTCAGCGAAGACGAGGAACCGACCAACCTCACGCTTCCTGAACATCTTCAATACATTGTTATTGAGGGTGTGATTGGAGTTGGAAAAACCACGTTGTCTAAAAAACTGGCAGAAGGATGTGATGCACGGCTCATTTTAGAGCAGTTTGACGAAAACCCATTTCTAGAACGATTTTACGGTGATCGGGCTCGGTGGGCTTT
>JAURGV010000183.1 GCA_030833605.1 Rhodothermales bacterium | reverse complement strand
TTAAATCATGGCCCACCCCAACATTTAAAAGCCCACCTGGCGCGGCATCATGAAGCACTTTCTCTTCAGTTTTTAATACATGGAGAATCGCATCGGCGAGGTCGTCGACATAGAGAAACTCGCGCTTGGGAGTCCCTGAGCCCCATAGGGTTACGGGTTTGCTCGTGTTTTTGGCCTCGTGAAACTTGCGCATCAAAGCCGGTAAAACGTGGCTCGTTTCAAGGTCGAAATTATCGCCAGGACCGTACATATTGGTCGGCATTAAGGATACAAAGTCCACACCGTGTTGCTTGCGAAGCGCCTCACACAGTTTTACCCCCGCAATTTTTGCGATGGCATACCATTCGTTGGTGGGCTCTAGTGGTCCCGTAAGCAGGTATTCTTCCTTCAACGGTTGCGGCGCCAACTTCGGGTAGATACAGGTACTGCCCAAAAAGACCAGCCTGCTCACCCCGCTTTCAAAGGCGCTTTCAATGACGTTGGATTGAATTCGAATATTTTGGGCCAGAAAATCAGCTGGAAAGGTGTTGTTGGCGTGGATGCCTCCCACTTTCGCTGCCGCTAAAACCACAAACTGGGGCCGTTCAGCTTCAAAAAACGCACGGACCGCGTGCTGATCTAATAAATCCAATTCCGCGCGACTTTTCGTCACAACCTGATGGAATCCATCTGCCTTTAAGGCACGAACCACTCCAGAACCGACCAATCCGCGGTGGCCGGCTACAAATATTTTGTCTGTTGAAGAGGCTAAATGCATATCTATGTAGAAATTAGTGCGCCCAAGCAGGAAGTACGCCCAACTCGACGCCAAAGACCCACTGAACCAGAAAATAAGACATAACCGTTAAGATCAGCGTGAACGCGATGTTCAACCAAATGCCGGCCTTGGCCATTTGGGGAATAGAAACCAATCCGCTACCGTACACAATGGCATTGGGAGGGGTAGCCACCGGAAGCATAAAAGCAGCACTTGCTGCAAAAGTGACCGGAATGGCCAATAACAGAGGGTTCTGACCAATTCCGAGAGCTAAAGATGCCACCACGGGTAAAAAAGCTGCTGTCGTCGCCGTGTTGCTGGTCAGTTCGGTTAAAAATACCACCAATAGAACCACGACCAACGTAATCAAAATAACCGGCCACACGTCCACAGCAGATATGATTTCGCCCATCCAAACCGCAAGTCCTGTCGCGTCAATGGCCGCTGCCAAGGATAAACCGCCCCCAAACAACACTAGGATTCCCCAAGGAATGGTTTTGGCCGTTTTCCAGTCCATTAAAAATCGTTTCTCCCACGTCTTTCCTGGATTGGAACTGGGAACGACGAAAAGCAACATGGCTCCCAACAAGGCAATCCCGGTATCCGACAGGCCCGGAATAAACGATCCATACAGAGGTCGTCCAATCCAAAGCGCCACAACCAATCCAAAAATGGACCCGACGGCTTTTTCATCCCGACTAGGTTTCCCTAATGAATTGAGCCCGTTTTGAACCAGTTCTTCCATACCCGGGATGTGTTCTTTACCTAGTTTGAACACCCAATTCGTCAAGATGAAGTACGTGACGGGAAGACCCACACATACGATAGGTACGCCAACGGCCATCCAAGCACCAAAACCGAGTTCTAGCCCATAATTTTCTTGCATAAATCCGGCAACCAGGGCATTGGGCACGGTGCCGATCAGCGTCCCCAGCCCTCCGATGGTACAGGCATAGGCGATGGATAGTAGCAAGGCCGGCCCAAAAGCCTCTAAATGGGCTCCTTTCAACTTTTCTTTCGCTAGGCCAATCACCGATAGGGCAATCGGAAGCATCATCATGGTGGTAGCCGTGTTGGTGACCCACATACTCAGCAAAGCGCATGAAAGCATAAATCCGGCAATAATGGACGAAGGCTTGGTCCCTACGCGTTTCAATACGTTCAGTGCGATGCGTTTATGCAAGCTGCAACGCTCCATGCCTAATGCGAGGATGAATCCACCCAAAAACAAATAGATTAGTGGATTTGAATAGGGACTGGCCGCGTCCTTCATGGTCGCTATTCCCAACACGGGAAATAAAACCATCGGCATCAGCGAGGTCACGGGAATAGGCACGGCTTCCGTCATCCACCACACGGCCATCCAAACGCCTACGCCAGCCGTAGACCAAGCGCTCGAAGTGAGGCCCTCAGGCGCTCCCATCAATACCATGAACAGGAAAAGAACTGGGCCTAAAAATATCCCTATGAGTTGGCGACGGTGTTCCATTTCAGTAACCGTTCGGGGCTATTTCCAGCGCAGCAGACTCAAATAAGTCCCAAGCCGCTTGAATGTGACGCCGTTCGGTAGTCCGTTGACCAACCACCATCCGAATGGTGAACGTGCCGTTTAACACCGTGTGACTCGCGTAGAGCTTCCCGGACTCATTCACTTTTTGGAGAATCGATTCGGTGACCGCGTTTCCTTTTCGATGCGCAAAACATACCGTATTGAGCGACCGGGGTGCCACAAGTACGAATTCGTTTGAATCCGAAACCCACTCTTCGAAGTGTTTAGCCAGCTCAATATGTTGCCGAATATGCGTTTGAAGCCCTTCAATGCCATAATGCCGAATCACAAACCACAACTTTAAGGCCCTAAATCGTCTCCCCAAAGGGATTTGCCAGTCGCGATAGTCGATGGCGCCGGCTTCGTTTTCCGGGGTTCGTAGATACTCCGGAAGAATGGATAGCGAACGGATTAGTGCGTCTCGGTCTTTGACGAACAGGCAACTGCAATCAAAATTGGTGAGCAGCCATTTGTGGGGATTAAAACAATAACTGTCGGCGCGTTCAATTCCGTTGTGCATGTCCCGAAACTCCGGGCAAACCGCTGCCGATCCCGCCATAGCGGCATCAACGTGAAGCCAAATTTCACTCGACAAAACCTGACCCACCTGTTCGATAGGATCCATCGCCATGGAGGACGTGGTCCCGGTAGTAACCGAGACAAAAAACGGTGTTTTTCCTTGTGATTTATCGCTATTGATTGCTTCAAGAAGCGCTTCGGGGCGCATGGCGAAGGCATCGTCGACGTCTATAAGTCGGATGTTTTCGTCCCCAATCCCTGCAATACGAGCCGCTTTTTGGACGGATGAATGGGCCTGAGTGGAGGTATACGCCACTAAATGGGGTGGAACGCCCTGTTTATTTGCCTGATTATGGGTAATTCGCTCTCGAGCAGCCAACATGGCGCACAAAACGGCGCTGGAAGCTGTGTCCTGAATGACCCCTCCTCCGTCGCTGCTCGATAGAAAAAATTCGGGTAGACCCAACATGTGAACCAACCAATCCATCACGTGGGTTTCGAGCTCCGTGCAAGCTGGGCTGGTTTTCCATACCATGCCCTGCACCCCAAGGCCCGCCGACAACATCTCACCTAAGATCGAAGGAAACGAGGTATTGCTGGGGAAATAGGCGAAAAAGTTGGGCGACTGCCAGTTGGTGATTCCAGGAAGAATCAATTGGTCGATGTCTTTTTGTATTTGGCTGAAGGGTTCTCCTTTTTGGGGAGGATTCGTTGGTAAAGTCGCGCGTATTTCGCCTGGGCGGACATTCGCGATAACGGGCTTTTCTTCTACCGATTCATAATAGTCAGCAATCCAATCGACCATTTCTTTGCCCGCCTGCCTGAAGGCCTCGGGGGTCATATGGAAATTGAGGTCATCAGACATGCGTTTCAGGGGATTTTTGGGCATTTAAGATCGCGTTCCAAATCACTTCCGCAGGATGTAGCGCTTTGCGCCCCGTGCCATGCAGAATCTGTTGGCGGCAGCTCACGCCCGGAGCGGTGACAATGGTTGTGTCGGACGTATTCTTGACAGCCGGAAATAGGCGCTGGCCTCCGATTGCCATAGACATGTCGTAGTGTTCGGTCTCAAAGCCGAAGGAGCCTGCCATGCCGCAGCACCCGGAATCAACTTCTTGCACGGCAGAGCCGGTTAGTTTTAAGGCCTTTACAGATCCCGTGGTCCCCACGGCAGCTTTTTGGTGGCAATGACCGTGAAGCAAGACGGGGTTGGTTTCGGACATGGGTGGCAACGTGTCCGGATCCAGTTGACTTACAAAATCCTCAAAAAGCAAGGTTTTTTCGGCCACTATTTGGACTCGTTCGTCGTTGGGAAGCAACGTTTTGTATTCGTCTTCGAACGATAACACACAGCTAGGCTCTAACCCTACAATTGGGTATCCCGCTTTGGCGAGCGGATATAGTTTTTCGATAGTTTCCAGGGCTGCTTTTCTGGCTTCGTCCACCAGTCCTTTCGAAATGAAGGGACGGCCGCAGCATCCATGACCTGGCAGAATCACTTCAAATCCCATGGCCTCCAGTGATAGCGTAGCGGCAACGGATACTTCGGGGTAATTGTAGGTGTTGAACGTGTCGTTGAACAACACCACTTTGGGGCGATCTCTAGCGGTGTCGGTAAGGACGGAGGTTCTTTTTTTGAACCATTTGTCGAACGGGTTCTTGGTGATGGGCGGAATATCCCGATGCCTGGTAATGCCCAGCACTCTTTCCATAGTCCAGCGGGCCATTTTCCCAGACGTCAATCGGTTGATGACGGGCGCAGTCCGCCCGCTAAAGCGGCGCGACTGCGCGGCAGCTCCACCAAAAAACTTGGCCCGTAGCGGCACGCCGTGGACTTTGTAATACTGATCTAAATATTCCACCTTAATCTTCGCCATGTCAACGGACGAAGGGCATTCGGAAGCACACGCTTTGCACTGCAGACACAGATCCATGGTCTCGTGCAAACGCTCCCCATACAGTTCGTTGGGGTCCAGCCGACCCGATAATACATTCCGAAGCGCGTTCGCTCGTCCACGGGTGCTGTGTTCTTCTTCCCGAGTCGCCATAAAGCTCGGGCACATGGTCCCTGAGCCCAATTTGCGGCAAACGCCAGCTCCATTGCACATTTCTACCGCCGAGGCAAACCCTAGGTCGCTGGAAAAATCTAAGTTCGTTTTCAGGTCTATTGCTTCATACTCCGGTCCAAATCGCAAATCTTGCGTCATACCGGATGCGCCGGTGACCATTCCGGGATTCAGAATGCCTTTGGGGTCAAAAATGGACTTCGTTTGGGCGTATAAACCATACAAATCATCCCCAAAAAACGCC
>JAURGV010000182.1 GCA_030833605.1 Rhodothermales bacterium | reverse complement strand
CACCACGTGCGATGGTGATTTGGCCACCATCTTTACCGGAATCGAACATGACGTTTGGCGAAACGGCGACAAACACATCGTGCTCCGGAAACGATTTTAGGTCCGGGTTCTGAATCCATTGGCCGCGATTACTTTGATACACCACAGGAGCCATATCAAAAGAACGACCTTTGGGGTCGGTAAACGATAAGAGGTAGGTAGGAAGACCCTCTTCACTGGTGCCATGACCCGTGTAAGACACCGAATAGCCCTGCACATTTAAGGTCTGATCGAGGGCAATAACGAAATTGTTACGGGTTTCGCCCAACTGAACCCCGCTTTTACCGATCGGGTTGTTGAGTCCGCTTGAGGTCACAATACCAAGCACCATCACCGCAAAACCAACGTGAGACAAGGCCCCACCAGCCAGTTTTAGGTTTCCGCGGGCAATTCTCCACAACACTTCAGCATTGCCAAAGAGTGCGAAAAAGGCCACGAAAATAAGGATAAGCATGAGCAGGTATGGGCCGTGACTTGCCCATGATTCTGCCAAACCGCCCAACAAACCAGCTGAAGTTCCTACAGGTGGCGTGCCAGCAGGCGCAATAAGCGCAGCTGATTCGGCCGCCCTAGTTCTAAAAGGGCTCAGGAAAAATAAAATAATGGTTGAAAGTGCGGCAAAAAGAATCGGTTTGAACAAGACCTTATTGACTGTCTCCACATTCATCTTATTCCACCAAAATAGCTGTCCAAGCCCGGCTAAGAACAAGAACATGATGGTGAGGGGAAGCGTCCACTTATTGTAAAACGCTAATGGAACGGTAGATGGATTATCCTTAAAAATACGGCCCAAAATGGGGGCACTGGTTCCCAATAAAACCACCATCGCGACCGCTACGACCAGCATCGCACCTGCGAAAATCATGAATTCCCGAGACAGCATTTCGGGTTCTTTTCCGGGTTTTGGTAAATCGTTCATTCGGTAGAAAAAGAGGCCAAAACCCAATAGAGCCATGGATAAAATCCAAATCAACAATTGGTTATAAAGGCCTAAATCGACGAAGGAATGCACCGAAATGTCACCCAGAATACCACTTCGCGTTAAAAACGTCGAGTATACAACGAGGATGTACGCCGATATAATCAGGAAGAACGAGGCTTTGTGACTGTGCCCAGATCGTTTTTGGACGATCATGGTGTGGATTGCTGCAATCCCCATAAGCCACGGAACCAACGAGGAGTTTTCGACTGGATCCCATGCCCAATACCCCCCAAAGTTCAACGTAATGTAGGCCCAATACCCGCCAAGAGAAATGCCTACGCCTAACGATGCAACGCCAAACAACGCCCACGGAAGCGCTGGTTTAACCCATTCCTGGTAGCGTTTTTTCCATAATGCTGTTACGGCGAATGCAAACGGGACGATCATGGAGGCGAACCCAGTGAACAAAATCGGCGGATGAATCACCATCCAATAATTTTGTAGTAGGTCGTTTAATCCTTGTCCGTCAGTGGGAATAATGCCTGCAGCAATCATTGGAGCCGTCGGAAACTTCTCCACGAGCGTTGCAAAGGGGGATGCGCCAATCTCGAGAGGGCCCAATTGAATCCCAACAATCATAGACATCAAAAAGACCTGACAAAGGGCAATTACTGCCATAACAGGGGATTCATACTCTTTTGCCCACTTCATAACGGACAGTCCGACGAGCCCATTCAGCAAGATCCAGAGTAAAAAAGAACCCTCCTGACCAGCCCAACTAGCCGCGACGAGGTAGTCAATCGGCAGGTCCATGGACGTGTTTTCGTACGTGTATGCGTACTGGAACTGGTGGGTAACGTTTAGATAAACTAATATTCCAAAGGCGGCTACTATCGAAGCCGTCAGAATGGACCAAGCGGCTCTTCCGATGAGCTTCCATTCATGAGCTCGATCTGAAATTCCAGAAGCCCGCAAAAATCCGATACCTGAAAGGACACCGGATACCATCGCGATTAATATGAGTAGTTTTCCAATCGTTCCAAGCATGAGCCCTACGGAATTACGTTAAACGTGATTGGAAGAAAGATAACTTAGGGAGGGGTATCGGAAATGAGCTCTAGGCTCCAGAGGGCTTAATTCATGTGTTATTGGTACATGAATCACGATGGCTTGCGGGGGCACATCAAACCCGATATTGCTGCAGGAACGGCAAAAAAAATAGCACTCACCCGCCCCGAGGTGTCGAAGAACCTTTTCAGTCGACACGGTGGGAGCCGCTCAAACTCTTCCGAGATCCTCCGCTGCTACTTGAGCAAACTCCAATGGAGTTGAGGCCTGTCGTCCAAACTCGAAGGGTGGCTCCCGCAAAGCAAGTATTAAGGTTCTTACTATGTCAGGACGGGCAGTGCGCCGGCGCCCCTTGGGACGCATCGATAATATACGGCGACCCAGCGTTATGAGCGAGTGAAAATAAACCAAACCGGGGTGAAATTATTTCGCCAACAGCGCTCGCGACAGTTTACGCTCCATCTTATTGAGCTCGGCGTTGATGTGTTCGCCGGGATCCAGCGTCGAAGAACGTTCGACAAACAATTCTTCCGTAATAGCCAATCCGGTAATAACGGCCGCTGTCAAATCAGACTGTTCCGGATGAGCCGTTTTGAAGGCCCGCATTTTGGAGTCCAAATACTCCGCCATCTCTAAGGTCGCCAATTCGTCGTCTTCCGAAACGCGAAGCGTGTAGTCTTTGCCCAGAAAACGAACTTTTAACGGTTTGAAGTTTGACATGTTAGCGGAGGAATTTGTGGCGTTAGGCTGTAGTTGATTCGGGATTGATGCTCCCGATAGGTTGGGGTGGCCTGTGATTAATCTTCAGCGTCGTCTTGATCGTCTTCAGCGGCAATTTCTTGCTCAATGTACCGATCGACAACGCGGATATAGGATTCGAGTTTGGATTGCAAAGAGGCCGCACTCTCCGAAAAAACAATAGAGGTACCCTCGGCACTCGAATTACCGCGATTCCGCAAAGCATCCAAGTCGCGGTGCAACTGAGCATTCTCTTCGCGAAGGCGATAGAGCTCTTTTGCCACGAGTTCAATCCGAATCCGAAGACTTTCCAGCGATCGGGTCCCTTTCAAGTGTTTGGAGCCACGTGATCGAGTTGATTTCGAACCGTCTTCTGCAGCCTCGAACATACTTTGTTGTCCGGGCAACTCTTCAGATTCTGATGTTTTTTTATCCGACATGGTAGAAAAAGGGGAGAGGCGCTTCCGATTGTCAAACGTAATAACCGTAAAAACTCAGACCTTTGCCAGTAGTCAAACCGACAAATTTTAAAACGAGAACAACCCGATGCTGAGCACCCACAATCTAGCGAAGTTGGGCATTAAAATCACGTTCCAAAGATTCGAGTATTTTAGCAACAGTTTTCTCCACCTCGTTGTCTCGCAACGTGCGATCTGCTCCTAATTTTAACCCGAAAGCAACGCTCTTTTTACCTGACTCCACACCTTTTCCTTCGTACACATCAAATACTACGACCGAATTTAGAAGGGGAGATCCCGCTTTTTGAATGGCCTCGATCATAGGGCCAACGCCTTGGTCAGAATCGATTAGGACAGCCAAGTCGCGTTCCACCGTTGGGAAGCGGCTAATCGCTTCGTATCTAACTTTTGCCCGCACAGAAGCCAACTCAACGACACTGACCCAATCCAACTCAGCGATGGAGGTCGTTTGGCGTAAGGCATATTGATCGGCGATGGCTCTCGAGACGGTTTGAAGCGATCCTAACCAACGTTTGCCAGAGAAAACATCGACGGATTGGTTAGACAATTCAGCGTTTTTGGAAGCTGCGTATCGGAGATCTTGTACACCAGCGGAAGCCAAAACACGATCAACGACTCCTTTGAGGTCAAATAGGTCTACTTCTTTCGCAGGGGCGTACCATCCTTGCTCATCCCAATTTCCGGATGAACAGATTAGCAGTGTTTCGATTTCCGAGTAATCGCCAACCATGGATAGATTGGTTTTTTTCTTCGTGTGAACGCGTCCAAACTCGAACAAGCGAAGAGCCGTCTGGCCGTGATTTTGATTGTGACCAACCACTTTCAGCATGCCGGGAAGCAACGAAGGCCGTAAGGCGGACATTTCTGTCGTAATGGGATTTAGCGTATGCACGACTTCGCCCTTGAATCGTCCGGCTGGCAGCGAAGCGGTATTAAATTGATCTGCGATTTCGGCAGACAACATCGAATTGGTATACGTTTCCCGGAATCCCAGTCCACTCAACACATTCCTGGTTGACTCTCGAAACAACCTCGCATTCGACATGCTTGGGGTAAAGTTTGGAATCTTGGAATGCTTAGGAAGCGGAATATTATCGTATCCAAATAAGCGGGCGACTTCTTCAATAACATCAATTTCGCGTTCCACATCGGGGCGAAAGGAAGGAATAGTAATTTCCCATGCCAGCGGCTGTGCGCTGGACTCCGCGACACCGAAGCCAATGGCCTCCAATAACCGGACGGTTTCGGACGGCTCGATATCCACGCCAACCATGGCTGGAATGCGGGAAGACCGTAGCGTGACTTTTCTGGATTCAAAACGAACGGGGCGCTCGTCTACAATTCCGTCAACACGTTGTCCGCCAGCCAGTTGGGCCATTAGGTCCGCGGCCCTTTGGGCCGCCCAAGCTTGTCCTTCTGAGTCAATTCCTCGCTCAAATCGATACGAGGCGTCGGTCTGAAGCTGTAGCGCTTTGGCCGTACGACGAATCGCGGCGGGGTCGAAATACGCACTTTCAATCAGCACATTCTTAGTCGCCCCAGTCACTTCTGAGTTTTCTCCTCCCATCACGCCCGCAATAGCCACCTCGCGTTCTCCGTCGCAAATCATCAGCGTTCCGACAGGCAAGTCCCGCTCTTTCGAATCCAACGTGGTGAACTTGGAAGGACCAGAGGTCGCTTTAACTATAATTTTGTGTCCCGCGACTTGATCATAATCAAAGGCATGTAGGGGCTGCCCACATTCGAACATCACATAGTTCGTGATATCGACAATGTTATTCCGCGGGCGCAATCCAATGGCGCGTAATCGCTGCTTCATCCATTCGGGAGAATCCCCAATAGTCACATTCCGCACCAAAACCGCAGCATACCGCGCGCACAATTCAGGCGCTTGAAT
>JAURGV010000181.1 GCA_030833605.1 Rhodothermales bacterium | reverse complement strand
CTATGTCAAAAAGATTGACGCCAATCGCATTTATGGCCTCGAGATAGAGCATATTTTATCTCCAAACCGCATTAATTACTTCATCCATGCTCAAACCATTGTTGAAGAACATATTATCGGTATCCCGGCCGACGCCTTTTTGCGAGAAGACATCCCCGTTACGGACTTCGACCAAGTTCGTCTAGCGAAAGAATTTGTCAAGTTCAATGAGCGCTGTTTCATATTGCTTTTGGGCGACATGCACTCCGGTAATTTCGTGATAGAATTGACGCGAGATTTCGAAAAATGGCACTTCCGTATGCATCCCATCGACTTCGATCAGCAAAGCCATCACTGGCGGAAAGAAGTCTATATGCCCCAATTTTTTGAGCAGAACGAACCTTTTGTGTCGTTAACCTTGAAAAATTTGGCGCCCGAAAACGTGAGCCAATACCAGAAGGAAGAACGAAGCCTGATGGCAAATCGGGTTCGTGTCTCGCATGGCCGGTTCACGGCCCTCATGGACGTAATGCGGGAGGATCTGATTGCACCCGACGAATACGTTAAACAACTTGGGAAACAGCTGGCTGAACATTACAACGTCGACAAGTTTTTGACGTGTGATACCATGGGCGAAATTGTTTACACGTCTATCATGTTGTTGTTAGACAACACGTTACCAGCTTCCTTTCCCCGTGCGATGGTTTAATTCAAGAACGGATTGCTTAGCCTTTCCTCTCCAATCGTCGTGGCAGGACCATGCCCAGAAAGCACACGAACCTGGTCGCCTAAGGGGATGAGTTGCTGAAATATCGAATCCATTAAGATGGGAAGCGATCCGCGCCAAAGATCCGTCCGTCCAATCGACCCTTTGAATAATACGTCTCCCGATATCACCGTCCCCGTGTCGCGATGGTAAAAGCTTACCGATCCCGGCGAATGACCTGGGGTAAACAAAACGTCCCAAACGGCATCCCCTATCAAAATGGATTCGCCTTCCTCAATATATCGGCTAACTGGAGGCGGTTGACTCAGTTCAATTCCAAACATTTGAGACTGAAAGGGAGCTTGGATGAGAAGCGTCTCATCTTCTTTATGAATCTCGAGTCCGATTCCTAAGGCTTTGCTAAGGGCTGAACAACCAAAAATGTGGTCAATATGACCATGAGTTAACAATATTTTTGTGGGAGTAGCGTCCAATGTGCCTATGTAGTCCAACACTTCTGTACATTCGGCCTCCGAATGGCAAGACGGATCTATAACGACAACCTCTCCACCGCTGGAAACGACGTAGCAATTGGTTGAAAACGGATTGAAGGTGAACGACTTAATTATCACGACAGACCTTGATTGGGACGGTTTCCAGAAAAGCGAGAAACATATTGGAATGAAACGTATAGGTCAGAAAACCTCTTTCCCCAACGCACTCCCCGTGCCACGCTAAACGGTTGAAACAGTTTCACCGCATGATACTTCGCATGCTTCCCGGCCCCATGTTGGCCTGGATGGGTGTATTGATGTTTTTGCTGGTGATGCAGTTCCTGATCAAATACCTGCCTCAGTTAGTCGGTAAAGGATTACCTATCGGCGCCATTTTCGAATTGGTCATTTACAATTTGGCGTATATGGTTGTTTTGGCTGTCCCCATGGCGGCCTTGATTTCGACCTTAATGGCCTTTGGTAAACTCGCGGAAAGCAATGCCTACCAGGTGATTAAGGGCTCGGGAGTCTCATTCCCTCAGTTGGCTTGGCCCGTTTATGTGGCTGGTGTGTTGCTGTCCGTGTTTATGTGGTATTTCAATACGGAAATCCACCCTGAAGCCAATTTTAGGGCCAGAAACCTGTGGCAAGACATCCGAATTGCCAAACCGGGATTTGACCTCCAAGCGGGCGAGTTCTATGATGGCATTGAAGACTATAAAATTCTTGTCGGAGAGATTCTCGAAAACAAGCCGAATGAGCTCCACGACATTACCATTTACGACTACACCGAAGGCACTCGGTTTAGGACGGACATTCGCGCAGCGTCTGGAAATATCGAGTCCAACGAAAGTGGTAGTGAGCTACAATTGGTTCTTTCAAATGGCGAAATACACCGAAAAAGCCCCCCGGGAAGTCAAAATTCGGATCGTTACGAAAAACTGGCCTTCGAGCGGCACGTGCTTCGCATTTCATTAGAGGACCTAAATTTCAAACGAACCAATCCAACCGAAGGTCGC
Organism: Rhodothermales bacterium; assembly: GCA_030833605.1. Taxonomy (GTDB): domain Bacteria; phylum Bacteroidota; class Rhodothermia; order Rhodothermales; family UBA10348; genus UBA10348. The sequence continues at coordinate 2,959 of JAURGV010000181.1, read as the reverse complement.
CGCACCGATCGGACCATGAAGTCCGATGAGATGAAGGCTTTGGTGGATTCATTAGAAGGCAATGCTGATCAGGAACGATCAAACATCGCGGTATTGATGGCGGACTTAGGCACCGGAAAAGTTACCCGCCAAACTACGGGCTTTGTGGTTCCCGATGCGGGCCGGACCGTTGCGTTAAATGCGTCAACAGATCAAGCTGCTCCAGTAGTCGTGAGCGAAGCCACCATTAATGCAATGCGCAGTGCCCGCTTACAAGTTGAAAATGCCCGGCGCGCCATTTTATGGGCGAAAACAAAAGCCGATCGCTATCGAGTAGAAATCCATAAAAAACATTCCCTTGCGCTGGCCTGTCTCATTTTCATGATGATTGGTGCCCCTCTTGGGCTCTTTGTAAAAAGAGGTGGTCTTGGCATTTCCGCGTCGCTAGCCGTCGGAATCTTTTTATTTCATTGGGTTTCGCTCGCTAATGGCGAAAAGCTCGCCGATCGCGGGCTCTTAGAACCGTGGGTTGGGATGTGGATTGCAGATATCGTAACCGGTGGAATAGCCCTTTATTTGACCTTTTTTGTGTGGAAAGATCTTCGCTCTATTCCGCGCTTATCGCTGAAAAACCCTTGGAGACGGGCGGAAAATGAGTGAGATAAAATCGCCCGGAAAACTGTATTTGGTTCCAACACCCATTGGTAACCTGGAAGACATGACGTTTAGAGCGGTCAGAATCCTGAAAACCGTTTCTTTGGTGGCCTGTGAAGACACCCGGACATCGGGAATCTTACTTTCGCATTACGGAATTGATACGCCCAGAACAAGCCTCCATGCCCATAATGAACATTCCAAAGTGCCCCGAATCGTTGAAAAAATGATATTGGGAGATGATGTCGCCCTCATTTCGGATGCGGGCTCACCGGGGATTTCGGATCCAGGATACCTGCTTACCCGTGCGGCGCTCGATGCGCACCTTCAGATCGAAGCTTTACCCGGCCCCACGGCGATGATTCCTGCCTTGGCGGCAAGTGGCCTACCCACCGACAAGTTTGTTTTTGAAGGGTTTTTGCCTCAGAAAAAGGGCCGCCAAACCCGCATTCAAGCGCTTATCGAAGAAGATAGGACGGTAATTTTTTACGAGTCCCCGCATAGACTGGGAAAACTAATTGAACAATTGCGGCAGTTCGCGGGCGATGACCGCCAAGCGGTCATCGCCCGCGAACTCACCAAAAAATTTGAAGAGTACGTTCGGGGTTCTCTGGCAGAACTCGCCGAATGGGTTCAGGCTCAACCCAAAATCAGAGGGGAAATCGTATTCCTTTTAGGCTCTCAAAAGACCTCAGAGCGAATCAATCCTTAGCGGGGTGCGTTCATCACGCCAAGCCCTCAAAAGAAGTCCTATAGGGGCTTTAATGGATCAATAGCACAATCACAGGCCCGGGTAATAATCTACGTATGAACTGGAAACGGACTGAAAAACTAGTAGCTGCAGCGGTGTTTATTTACGCATCTGTGATTTACTTATTAACCGTTGCGCCGGCGACCTCGTTTTGGGACTCCGGAGAGTTCATCGCCATCGCGAACCGATTGCAGGTTTCCCATCCGCCAGGGGCACCGTTCTACATGCTGGTAGGGCGATTTTTTTCGATGTTCGTACCAACGGATTACATTGCCTTTTCCGTTAACCTGGTTTCTGTTTTCGCCAGTGCTGCGACTGTATTATTTCTGCATCTCATCATTGTTCGGCTGGTTAGAGAATGGCAAGGCAACCCCATCACATGGAATGCAATTGATCGCATCGTAGCGCTTGTTGGTGGTGTCGTTGGAGCGTGCACGTTCGCTGTCACAGATTCCTTTTGGTTTAACGCCGTTGAAGCCGAGGTTTATGCGTTATCCATGTTGTTTACGGCAGCGGTTGTTTATCTGATTTTGCGCTGGCGGGAAGAAGCAGCCTTAGAGGAAGAACGCCTAAATTCAGGCCAACATCGCTTTGGATTGGCTACCAACCGCTATTTGATCCTCATTTCGTACCTCTTTGGACTCGCTATTGGGATTCACCTCCTCAACCTGCTCGCTATTTTCTTCATTGCCCTCATCGTTTTCTACATTGAATTTGAAAACGTTGATTGGTCCCCCAAGCAGCGCTTTTGGGGCTTAGCAGCTACTGGAGCCATTTCTTCCATCGCCTTCTTGGTTGTGTACCCCGGCATCGTTCAAGTCCTTCCTGGTATTCTTGGCGATTCTCCTGCACCGCTTGGTTTAACCTTGCTATCCTTTGTGCTCATTGGTTTCGGTGTGTTTTGGACACAAAAACAGGGTATGCAGGCACTCAACTTGGTATTGTTGTGCTTAACCGTCGTGATGATCGGGTATTCATCATACACCCTGATCTTTATTCGAAGTGCAGCTAATCCGCCCATTGACGAGAACGATCCGGAGACTGTCGATGCCATTGTTTCGTATTTGAAACGTGAGCAATACGGAAATACGCCCGTTTTAAAAGGATTTACGTACGACAATGCAACCGGAACGGTAGACTCTCGAGACGGACGGGAAAAATTCTTCCCGCGGCGCTATTCCCCGGACCCTAATCATATGCGGGTATATGCCCAGTATAATTCAGACTCTGAGTTCTTCTGGCAGTACCAAGTTGGCCACATGTACTTGCGCTACTTCATGTGGAATTTTGTAGGTAGGGCAAGTGACGTTCAGGATGCGCCGGCGATAACCGGTTTTTCCAGCGCGGAAAGCGAACAATTTTATTACCAAACACCGAGCGAAAAGTCCAGTAAAAATGCGTATTACGGCCTACCGCTATTGTTAGGCCTCATTGGCGCCGCTTTTCATTTCATGAAGGACTGGCGGCGTGCTTTTGCCGTGATGGTGCTGTTTTTAATAACGGGTATCGGGATTATTCTCTATCTAAATCAAACGCCTTTTCAGCCCCGCGAAAGGGACTACGCCTACGTGGCGT
>JAURGV010000180.1 GCA_030833605.1 Rhodothermales bacterium | reverse complement strand
CGCCGCCGCCGCCGTTCCGCCGCCGCCGCCGCCACCATCGCGTCCACCGCCACCACCACCACGAGGAGCGCCCGGAGGTCCTCCACCCGATCCACCGCGACCACTAACTTGGCCGGTCACACCCAGCAAGTCGTCAATGGCAAAGTTTTGCTGATTGACGTTATTGGACATTCCAATTATGGAAATGCGGCGATCCCCATCGAAAATATTTAGGTTTCCACCGCCTATATATCGGTCTTCGGAGCCATAGCCACCATAAACCTTTCCAAATTGGCCGTTGCTTTTGCCGGTCAACGTGACAATGTTGATGGTTTTTTCGGTGTTTTCATCCTCAAATCCGGTGAATTGTGCCTGATCGCTTTGACGGTCGTAGACCTCAATCTTGCTAATAATCTCTGCAGGAAGGTTTTTAAGCGCTGCGGCCGGATCTGACCCGAAAAACTCCTTCCCATCAATCAAAACGCGTTTTACGGTTTCTCCTTGAGCGGTAACGCTACCATCGCTGACCACCACGCCCGGCAATTTGGCCATCATATCTTCCGCCGTTGCGTCTGGATTGACCTTGAATGCGGCTGCATTGAATACGGTCGTGTCGCCTCGCACTTGAACCCGCTCTTGAACGGCTTCAACCCGAACTTCGTCCAACAACATCGTGTCAAACTCCATTTCTATAAGCCCCAATTCAACCGGCGAAGAGGCCACTTGGACGTTCTTTACAATGGACACGTAGCCTATAAAAGAAAGCTTGACTTTATAGGCTCCGGCACGTCTCACAACGAAATTAAATCGTCCTTCATTGTTTGATGCCTCTCCAAATTGCAGCGTAGAGTCGGCTACCGAAGCTGCGACAATATTCACGCCTGTGAGCGCCTCACCGGTTTTCGAATCGATGATGCGGCCGGAAATAGATCCCGTTTGAGCGAACGTGGTTGTGCTGCCCAATCCGGTCAGCAACAAAAGAACAAAGGCAACTAGTGATTTCATCGTCATGGAATGGTAATTGGGGTTCCCCATTGGGAGTCTTTAATGGCTCTTAGACGATAGAAAAACACCGCAATTCCACGCTCACTGGCCAATTCTACGTCTTCCAACCGATTCCACACATTTGTGATGGATTGTGACACATTTGTGACATTTCCCTTCTCTAAATCCGGCTCAAATCAACCACTAAATTCAACATTATCTTAGGATTACCATTGTACTTTAAAACCGCCCTATTCTTGAACCAAACGTCCTTTTTCGCATGAATGATGCCCTTTTACAGCTAGAGCGAGCAAGTCGCGGGTTAAACCCGGACGCAACAGAGCGGCACGAAATGGCGCGATTGGTTCTGGCGCATGCTGAATCGTTTTTGGAAGAAGTCCCTAAGCTTAAAACTTTTTACGAAACGCCCGCTCCAAGTGATGTGCTCTCCACATCGTTTCCAGAAGAGGGTCGCGGGCTCGAAGCGTGTTTGGCGGCCATAAAAAATGAAGTCGATCGACCTGGTATCACAACCACAGCCCCTCGATTTTTCGGATATGTACCCGGAGGTGGCCTCTACCACGCAGCCTTCGCCGATTACCTAGCTGCGGTTTCAAACAAGTATGCAGGTGTTTCTTTTGCGAGCCCCGGAGCCGTGCGCGTGGAAGATCAATGCCTCGACTTTTTAGCCTCCATCGTCGGATACGGCAAAACGCAGGAGTCAACTAGTTACGGAGGGTATTTAGCCTCTGGAGGTAGCCTTGCCAACTTTACAGCCATAGTCACAGCGAGGGATGCCAAGCACATCCATGGGCCACTCATTTCAAAATCGACCGTTTATCTCACCGATCATGCCCACCATTGTCTAGATAAAGCGCTTCATTTGGCAGGGCTATCTGGATGCATTGTTCGAAGAATTCCGGTTGATGCCCAATTTCGCATGCGCGTTGAAGTGCTTGAAAACCAACTGGATGAAGACAAAAAAGCTGGACTTAAACCATTCCTGATTGTAGGAACGGCTGGGACCACCAACACCGGTTCCATCGACCCGCTTGAAGCCCTAGGCCACCTAGCTACGGCTGCAGATGCTTGGTTTCATGTGGATGGTGCGTATGGAGCTCTTTTTGCGCTCTGCGATGAAGGCAAGCGCCGCCTGCATGGGATGCACCTTTCCGACTCCATCGTTTTGGATCCACACAAGACCCTATTTCTTCCGTATGGTATTGGCGCGCTTCTAGTTAGAGACAAACGTTTACTACTAGAGGCCCATGCCGCAGGAGCGGATTATATGCAAGACGCCATCCATGTTCAGGCCACATCGCCTGCTACGGTATCGCCAGAATTAACCAAACACTTCCGTGGGTTACGCATGTGGCTTCCCCTTCAAGCCATTGGCGTTTCGGCTTTTCGGAACGCTTTGGCCGAAAAAATGGCGTTGGCGACGTATTTCAGGAAGGAATTGAGCCAAATTGATGGGTTCGAAGTAGGACCTGAGCCCGACTTGAGTATTGTCACCTTTCGGTATGTCCCTAAGTCTGGGGATGCTGAAGAAGCGAATGCTCGTTTGGTCCAACAAATCCACGAAGATGGTCGCATTTTTATATCTTCTACCCGGCTGGACGGTGTTTTTACGTTGCGGCTAGCCATTGTATGTTTTCGATCCCATAAAGAAGACGTAGATGTAGCCATTTCAGTACTTCGAGAGCTGACAGAAGCTTAAACTCCACCTACAAAACATTTCGCATGTTACCTACGAATTCGGACCAAAGTAATCCGCTGAGCCCTTTTTTAAAGTTTGCCTTGCAGCTTGCTGGGGTGGCTGCCAGCGAAATCATGCCTCGTTTTCAACAGATTGAAGCTCAGTTTAAAGGCGATGGAACGCCGGTTACCGAAGCGGATTTGGAAGCCGAACGCGTGATGAGAGAGCTTATTGCCATCACGTTTCCGGAGCATGGCATTATGGGCGAAGAACATCCCGAAGTGACTAGCAAGGGCGAATACACCTGGGTTTTGGACCCTATTGATGGGACAGCATCTTTTGAATTGGGTGTTCCAACCTTCGGAACGCTCGTTTCCTTGCTCGAAAATGGTCGCCCCATCCTAGGAGTAATCAATTTTCCGGCCTTAAAAGAAACGGTTTATGCCGAAATAGGCCACGGATGCTGGTACCTCGACAAAATGGGCATGCTTACCCGACAGCGCGTGTCTTCAGCCAAAACATTGAACCAAGCCTATGTCTCTACAACGGGATTGTATGTAACAGAAGTCAATCCTACCCAAGGGTATACCTCCTTTTCAATCACCCCTTTGGTTCAACAAGCCAAACGATTTCGATTTGTCGGCGACTGCCTTCAACATGCACTGGTTGCAAGGGGGCTATTGGACGCTGCGCTGGACACTAAAATGAATCCTTGGGATAACGCAGCGATTATCCCCTGTATTCTCGAAGCGGGAGGCTCGGTAACATCGGGCACGGGCGAAACCGATAATCTAGTATTTGCCAAGAGTCTGCTTTCGTCCTGTACGCCTTCCTTGAGTCAAGAAATCGTAGCCACTATTCAACCAAAAACGACATGATGTGGTACGACATAGTGGGTTCAGTGGGCGTTGCGCTGATTATAATCGCGTATGCCATGGTTCAGGCCGGTAAAATGGCCACCACCCGACTCATCTATTCGTTGATGAATTTAATCGGGGCCTGCCTCATCTTATGGTCGTTGACCTACAATTTTAATCTGGCTTCGGTAATAATCGAAGGTTTTTGGATTCTGATTAGCATCTGGGGAATCGTTAATTGGATACGAGCGCGATCAGCCGTACCCGACCCAAAAGACTCTAACTGATTTCTACACCGCCTAACCGGCACTCTTCTTCCAGCGACATGGCAAGTTATAATTGGAATTTTACGGTTATGCCCGAGGTCATCGACTCTCAAGGACACGTCAATAATGTGGCATATGTCCAATGGATGCAAGACGCTGCGATTCAACACACGAAGTCCGTCCAGGCCGATCGAATCGCAACCGAAAGCTCCACCATGTGGGTGGTGCGACGACATGAAATTGAATACTTACGGCAGGTTTTTGTCGGTGATGAACTGCAAATAGAAACCTATATTGACGACGTTCAGCGGGCGACTTCGGTCAGACGATATGTTTTTACAAACAGCAATACGGGAAAAATTGTAGCTAAAGGAAGGACCGATTGGGTTTGCCTCGATATCGATTCAGGGCGACCATGCAGCATACCCCCTGAAATTTTAAAAGCGTTTGGCTTTTTCCCCGAAACTCAAAAGTGATTGACCGCATGACCCTCGGCAAAAAATCCGTCACGTTTATTCATGCGATTCTACCCATTGCGTTTTTGCTGGTCATTATTGTTTACGGCCTGATTGTTCGCCCTCTTTTTTTAGATAAAGACGCGCTCACCCTGGAGGTCATCTTTATCCTAGCCGCTTTTTTTGCAGTCTCTGAGCTCATTTATTTGGGGTTTTCTTGGCTCGAGATCCAGGAATCGGTGGTTAAAAAAATTGCAACTGCTCTCCCGGCCTTTTTCATCCTCTTTGCCATTGGAATCATTATTTCGAGCTGGATGATCAGTGGGACCATCCCCATGCTGGTCTATTACGGCCTGAGCATGGTTAATCCGCAATACTTATACCTTATTTCCTTTCTAATCCCTGTTTTGTTTTCCACCCTGACCGGCACGAGTTGGGGTTCCGTGGGAACGATTGGCGTGGTGTTAATTGGCATTGCAGCCGCGTTGGACGCCCATCTAGGGATCACAGCAGGTGCCATTATTGGAGGAGCCTATTTCGGAGACAAAATGTCCCCGCTGTCCGATACCACCAATCTTGCGGCCTTAGCGGCCAATGTGGACCTGTTCGACCACATTCGCTCGATGATGGTCACCACGATTCCATCGGCCATCTTGGCGAGTATTGGATACTTGATCTTAGGTTTTACCCATCCTCCGGTGGTTTTGGCGTCAGAAATGGGTTCATTAACCCCGTTTTTGGACTCCCTGAAAACCATGTTTTCGTTCAACATCCTGCTGCTCATACCGCCTGTGATTGTGATGGCCGGATCGCTTGCTAAAAAACCGACCATCCCTACCCTGTTGACTTCGGTGCTCTCGGCGTGCGCGCTGGCGTTAGTATTTCAGGATTTCACGCTGGCCGATGTTTCTGCCGCCCTCAC
>JAURGV010000017.1 GCA_030833605.1 Rhodothermales bacterium | reverse complement strand
TGCTTATTTGTTTAAAAAAGGAAAATGGAAAACCATAAACGTATAAGTTTGGCCATCCAACAGGTTAGAGTGCCGCTTAGGTTGTTGGATGTACTTGAATCGTCCATGAACGGAGGAGGAGCGAAAATGTCGTCGTTAGTCGAAAGGTGGTCTAAACTAGCCCAGCTGCATCCCAACCAAAACGCCGAGAAATGCCTTCTTTTGAATGTGCCTGGGCGTATTGAAGTACTGGGGAAACATACGGACTATGCAGGGGGCTTTAGTTTAACCTGTGCTTCTTCTCGGTCGATGGCCTCGGTAGTGGCTACCCATGAGTCTCCATCCCTAATATTGATGGATGCCGCCCGAAATATTACGTTAGAGATTCCCTACCACGAGGTCGGTTTGGTGGAGGGCGCTTCGTGGGCAACGTATGCCAACACCGTCCTCGCGCGACTCATTCGCCATTTCGGAACGCCCAAAAATGGTGTTACCATTGTCCTCGAGAGCAATATTCCCAGTGCTGCCGGCCTTAGTTCTTCATCCGGGTTAATCATTACCCTTGCTTTGGGACTGTTGGGCAAAGGTAATTTCCCCATTCCAATCCCCGCACTAGACAGAGCGGCATTTGCTGGTTTTGCGGGGGCTATCGAAAGCGGAGCGCAGTTTGGTGACTGGGTGGGTGATGCTGGCGTGGGTACACGAGGCGGCTCACAGGATCATACGGCTATAGTTTGTTCGGTTGCCAGTCAATTGGGGCTGTTTTCGTATTTCCCCGTAGCCAAAGAACAGGCTGTCCCTTTTCCAGAATCCCTCACCTTTGTGATCGGTTCAAGTGGTGTTAAAGCCAGGAAAACGGGCGATGCGAAGGACGCTTACAACGATGCAAGTGACCGGGCACGGCACGTAGTTTCCAGTTGGAATAGGCTTCGCGAATCCTCCAAGGACCTTGTCACGCCCGCGCGAAACATGGGGGAGATGCTCCGAGACCCCGCTTTTGATCGGTCCCTTCTTCAGGCTCAACTGCAAAAAGAGGCGCAAGGAGCCTCCCTTTGGAATCGATTTCTCCAGTTTGAAAAAGAAACCGAAGTCGTCATTCCCGGAGTTATCAATCAAATTCACCAGCAAAATTGGAGCGGACTGGGTGATTTTGTAGACGAATCCCAACGCATGGCGGATGAATGGCTGGGCAACCAGGTTCCTGAAACCAACGCATTGGTATCCCTAGCACGCCAATCCGGTGCCTACGCGGCTAGCGGGTTTGGCGCAGGTTTTGGTGGAGCCGTTTGGGCATTGGTCGATACCGAACTTGCGGATTCCTTCCGCAAAACTTGGATGAAGCAATACGCCGCGGCTTTTCCGACCCGGAGTCAATATTTAGAGTTCTTTACCGATTTCCCGTCGCATGGCGTAACGATTCACGGGGAAACCGATTTTCCGCTCTAATCAAATTTCAGCTTCGGCCAAACTTTCCATAATCCAAACCCACCAAGGCACGCAATGCCGACCACCACGAGCGCGGCAACGGTTTGGCCGTACAAGAAGTAGCCGGTAGCAAAAAGAGCACCATAAATGGTTACGGAGCCAAACACGCAGGCCAAAATTGCCTGGGGCAAGTCCGAGCCGTCCGAAGAAGTATCCGTTTTCAACGAGGACCGTACGGCTTTCCAACCCGGACCACCCGGACGAATGGTAGAATAAAAACTTTCCAGTTTAGCGGGATCAGTAGGCGAAGTAACGAACGCAACGGCAACCCAAGCCAACGTTGTGTAACCAACGCCTGCAAGGAGTTGCTGCCATGCTTCTAGGCCCATGCCGTCGGTAAACGTGAACACCATGGCCACTACGAAAGAAACGATCATGGCGGTTAGTTCGGATGCGGCGTTGACCCGCCACCAAAACCAGCGCAGAATAAAAATCAGCCCTGTACCGGCCCCAATTTGCAATACGATATTGAATACCTGCAGGGCATTTTCTAAAAATAGAGCCAACGTGCACGCCACTACCATCAAGATTACCGTGGCCCATCGCCCAGCCCATACTTGCTGACCTTCGGTTGCTTGGATTAATAAAGCGATGGTATAAATCGTTCACGACAATGGAAGAACCCCAGTTCACCTGCGAACTCATAGTCGACATATAGGCCGCCGCCAGCGATGTAACTACCAGTCCTAACAACCCGGCAGGCAAATACGTCAACATAGCAGGGTAGGCCAGGTCGTTCCGCACTACATGCTCGGGAACGTGCGGGAAGCGTTCGGCGATGGATGCGAGATCGGGAAATACAATCAATGAAGCTAAAGCCACCAGAATCCACGGCCACGGACGCAAAGAGTAATGCAAGATGTTAAATAACATCGCTGCTCCTGCTGCTTCTTTTTCATTCTTAGCGGAAAGCATGCGCTGCGCCAGATACCCGCCACCTCCAGGCTCAGCGCCTGGGTAGTAGGCGGCCCACCATTGAACCGCTAAGGGAATAACAAAAATGGGGATGATGTCGTCCATCGAAAGGTCCGAAAACGAAGGCAAAAACGACATAAACGGTTTCACATTGTCGTGCTGAATCAGCGTGCTTAGACCGCCAACTTCCGGCAGGTTGATAATGTAAATGGTTGCCCAAATGCTCCCAATCATGGCCATGGCAAACTGAACCATGTCGGTGAGCACCACGCCGCGTAGTCCGCCAAGGGCCGAATACACCATCGTAACGGTCGCAGCGACCACGACCGTCTCCACGGGTGTCCAACCCAGCATTACGGATCCAATTTTGATGGCCGCCAGCGTGACGGAAGCCATAATGATGATGTTGAATAAAATTCCGAGATAAACGGCCCTGAATCCTCTCAAAAACGCTGCAATAGGGCCTGAATACCGTATTTCGTAGAACTCAACATCGGTCAATACGCCGCTTCGGCGCCACAAACGGGCGTATAAAAATACCGTCAACATCCCAGTGAGCAGGAAAGCCCACCACGTCCAGTTCCCCGCAACGCCATTACCCCGAACAATGTCGGTTACCAAGTTGGGCGTATCGGTTGAAAACGTCGTCGCAACCATCGAAATGCCCAAAAACCACCATGGCATAGACTGTTCAGCCAGGAAGAACGATTTGAAACTCGTTCCAGATTTTTTGGAGACCGATAGTCCGATTACCAAAGAGACCACAAAAAATGCGGCCATTATCACCCAATCCAGTGTGGCGAGATGCATAATATTTCAGAGTAGATTGCGTTTGCGTTGGCTTTAATACCAACGGAATTGACAAGCGTGACAAAGGTAGGGTTTCTTGTTCGGACTTTAAAACAAAACGAAGTATTCTGTCCTTGACTTTGGGCCGTTCCTGACCTTATTTCATTGTCTTACGTGAACGTCGCCTTTTTAACCTGAAACGATCGAATTCTAATGGATAGAAGAAAATTTTTAATGGCAGGAGCCGTAGCAGGAGTGGGCGCAACGGTCGCTGCTCGGGAATCAATCGCTGCAGAAATTAAGAAGAAGGCAACGCCTAAAGCGGGCAGCAAAAAATCGAATACGGTCCGCATTGGATTTATTGGAATTGGTGAACGCGGAAGAAATCACCTAAACATTGTCCTCAGAAGGGACGATTGCGAAGTAACCGCCATTTGCGATATCGACCCGGATGCGATTGCACGCTCACAGAAGATGATCACTGACTTCGGCAAAAAAGAAGCAGCGGTATATACAGGCGACGAACATGCCTACGAGAAAATGCTAGAGCGCGACGATATTGACGGTGTTTTTATCGCCACACCATGGCTTTGGCACACCAAAATGGCTGTTGCTTGTATGAAGGCAGGCAAATATGCCGGAGTGGAAGTTTCAGCCGCCAACACGATTGAAGAATGTTGGGACTTGGTAAACACGTACGAAGAAACAGGCGTTCCGTGCATGATTCTAGAGAACGTGTGTTACCGCCGCGACGTCATGGCCATCCTGAATATGGTCCGGCAAGACCTGTTTGGTGAGATGATCCACCTCGAATGCGGCTACCAACACGATCTAAGGGAAGTCAAGTTCAACAACGGCAAACAACCGTATGGTGGCGGTGTTGAGTTTGGCGAAAAAGGCTATTCTGAAGCCAAATGGCGCACTTTGCACTCGGTTCATCGCAACGGAGATTTGTATCCGACCCACGGAGTCGGCCCCGTGGCGGTCTACACCAATATTAATCGTGGAAACCGGTTCGTTTCCCTTACCTCAACGGCCTCAAAAGGACGTGGTCTACACGATTACATCGTTAAACAAGCGGGACGCGACCACCCGAATGCAAAGGTCAAATTCAAATTGGGCGACGTAATCACCACGGTGATTCGCACGCAAAACGATGAATCCATTATTGTGAGTCACGATACCAATTTGCCTCGTCCATACTCCCTTGGGTTTAGGGTTCAAGGATCCGAAGGCATCTGGATGGACGTGAATCAGTCGCTTTACATTCAAGGCGTTAGCAAACGGGCGCATGCCTGGGAACCCGCTGCGCCGTATTTGGAGCAATACGACCATCCACTATGGAAAAAATACGCCGATAGGGCCACAGGATCGGGTCACGGTGGCATGGACTTTTTTGTGGATCACGCGTTTATTGAATCCATCAAACGAGGCGTAGATACACCGCTTGATGCCTACGATGCAGCCGCATGGAGCGCGATTTCGCCCTTGTCGGAAGCATCGATTTCAGCCGGCAATGCGCCGCAGGCCTTCCCTGACTTTACGCGCGGCCAATGGATGAACCGCAAACCCGTATTTGCCCTAGGAGACGATTATTGATCGAAGCTGGTAGGGCTCCATCTATAGCATTTGTATTGGAAACGTTGCGCAAACCCGGCACCGTCTGGCTGGACGCGTCCTTGGACCCACGCCAGGAATCAACAGGCGACCGGCCAGTAGGCTCGGCGTCCTACCTGTTTCACGATCCAATCGACGAAATCGTAGCTTGGGATCTAGATGACGTAGGCGCAGCGCTGTTGCGGCTCGATTCATCCGTAAAAAAGGGGCTTTTTGTAGCTGGATACGTGGCCTACGAAGCGGGCCTGGCGTTTGAAAAACCTTCCAGCGACCTTTCTGCGCCGCCGGACTTCGAATATCCCTTGGTTTGGTTCGGGGTGTATACAAGTCGGCAAACGGTTTCTGGGCCTCTTTTCGACGTGACCCTTCCAAGCTCTCCAGCACCTACCGAAGGCGAAATCGAGGGCTTGAAAGATCTTGATTCCCCCGAACACTTCGAAAATGCCGTCAGCGCAATTCGCGATTTGATTGCCGAAGGGGACGTATACCAAATAAACATGACCACCCGATTTCGTGGCGAACTAAAAGGGTCGGCACTGGACTTGTATTCTAAGCTCAGAGCCCGCCAGTCCGTGAAGTATGGGGCTTTTTTGAACACACAGTGGGGCCAATTTCTTTCGTTTTCGCCCGAATTGTTCTTTGAACGCAAAGGAAACCGGATCACAACCAGGCCCATGAAGGGCACCGCTCCAAGGGGTGGAACGCCCGACTTGGACAGGAAAATGGCCTCGTGGCTACAAAACGATCCCAAAAACAGGGCTGAAAACCTGATGATTGTGGATTTGCTGCGCAACGACCTGTCCAAAATCTGCGAAGTTGGTTCGGTTCAGGTACCACAGTTGTTCGAAGTGGAAAGCCTTTCAACCGTACATCAGATGTCGAGTGAGGTGGTCGGAGAATTGCGCCCAAATGTAGGTCTGGAAGAAATATTGCGTTCCCTGTTTCCATGCGGATCCATCACCGGCGCTCCCAAAATCAGGGCCATGCAGCGGATTGGCGAACTGGAATCGAGGCCAAGAGGCATTTACTGCGGCGCCATCGGATTCGCCGGTCCTGATCCCGATTCTCCCAAAAAGTCGACTTCCGCCACCTTTTCGGTTGCCATCCGAACCGCATCCGTCCAAGGCAACCAATTTACCTATGGAGCAGGAGGGGGTATTGTTTGGGACTCTGTGCCTGCCGATGAAAGGGAAGAAGCCTATTTAAAAACACGCTTTTTAACCGATGTTGAACGGCCACAAATTGAATTAATCGAGACCATGAAGTGGTCAAATGGAATCGAATGGCTCGATTTTCATCTGGATCGCCTCAGAGATTCCGCAAAGCAACTCGGTTATGAGTGGGATGAGTCAAAAGTCGTGGCCGCAATTAACGCATACACCAAATCGTTGCTCCAAGGCGAAGTAGTTCGATTAAGACTCACCATGGACGCTAAAGGCACGGTCAAAATGACCTCAAAATCGTGGTCACTGCCAATCTCACCGCTTAAAATTGGGCTCTCAACCCAAAGAGTCGCATCGACTTACCCACTTTTGCAGCACAAAACAACAGATCGCGGCGCTTACAATCGCGCTCTCGCCGAAGCACACGCCAAAGGATGGTTTGACGCCATTCTCACCAACGAACGAGGCGAAATCACCGAAGGGGCTATAACCAACATTTTCATCCAAAAAGACGGCTTTTGGATCACTCCACCACTGCCATCAGGGTTACTTCCAGGAGTGGGCCGCCGCGTATTTATGCTCAAAAATGGCGCACGAGAACGCAAACTTACCGTTCAAGACCTCCAGCGAGCCGACAAAATCGTAGTCACCAATGCTTTGATCGGCGCTTTAGAAGCTGAGTGGTGCGGCTAAAGCAATGGCTTAAAGCCAGTCCGTTTTAACCTTACCTTTAATCGGGCCGCTTCGCAAATTAAGCCAAACGGCTTAATGGACTAAGCCAAGTGGCGCAAAATGGCAACTAACAACAAAAGCGAATTCAAGTATTTGGACTGGGATTTACCTACGGCAGCCAATAAAGTAACCGAAGGATTCCCAACCCAAACGTTAAAAGATGTCCAAGAAATTTTAAATCTCTCCAAACGGGAGTTCGCTGACATCATTCAGATATCCGAGAGAACGCTTTCACGTCGGCAAAAGGAATCGGTTTTGCCGACGGATGAATCGGATAGGGTATTTCGCATTGCAAGGCTAGTGGCGTTTGCAAAGGTCGTCCTTGGTTCGGAGGAAGAGGCTAGGGAATGGATGAAAGAACCAAACTTTGCTTTGGGAAACTGTACTCCACTTCAATTGGCTAAAACCGATCCAGGCGCAGAACTCGTCGAGCAACTTTTAGGCAGAATTGACCACGGAATCCCTGTCTAAATCGCGAAAATGAAAGTAAAAGCCTGGCGCATATCCAACAAACGGCACGCTGACTCGCTTTTTTCGGGCGTTGGAGCAGAGTTGTATGGTGGGCGATTTAATAGCACAGGTAAAAAAGTGATTTACACTTCTGGTTCGCTCTCCCTTGCCATGTTGGAATTGGTCGTTCAAGGAAATAAAAAAGATCGCTTCACTGGACTAGTTGGAGCCACGGCCACTTTTGACCAAATAGACGTCCTTTGTTTGGAAGCTGGTGGTCTTCGAAAAAAGTGGAGTTCAAGGCCGCTGGGAGCAGCTTCTCAAAAAATAGGTGACAATTGGCTTGAAAATGGGACATCGCTGGTCCTCCGAGTGCCAAGTGTGATCGTTCCAACCGAATATCACTATCTCATTAACCCGCTTCATCCCCGTTTTAAATCCATCGTTTTTGGCGAAGTTGAAGAAAACGTTTTTGATGCGCGGTTGAGTTAAGCGATCGAAAAGGATTTGTTCAACTCATTGAAAACCCGAAAACAGTGCTTCAATCCTTCTTCCGCCCTGTAAAATGGGTCATTACGGAATTAATACCGAAGAAATCAGCTATGACGTCGAACCAAGCAGGCGGCAGCAAGCGCATAGGAAATACGGTATAAACGAACCACGGCATAATCACCCGCGCACGCTTGCGCACAATAGCCTTAAAAATCCTCTCAGCTACATATTCCGGCTTCAAAATGGGCAGCAGGAACGGAAAACGTGTGCGAACGCCATCAAACATGCCTGTTCGGATGAAAAAGGGCGCTACCAAAGTGGTCTTTATGTTTACACCTGCAGCGCGAAGTTCTCCTCGAAGGGATTCGAGCGTGCCCACGGCAGCAAATTTGCTCGAAGAATAGGCGCTCAGCTGAGGCGCCCCAATAAATCCGCCGGCTGATGCAACCGTCACAATATGACCTTGATTACGCTTCGTCATCGAAGGCAGCACCTCCTGGATCGTATAGAAATGAGAAATGGCATTTATAGCAAACGTCTGCTCAATCTGCGCCTGACTTTGATCTTGAAAAAAAATACCGTGCACAATCCCAGCATTATTTACCAACACATCAATATGGTCGCACCGAGACAAAACCTTCCGGAACGCTTCAGAAATGGACGTTTTTGAGCTCAAGTCACACAATACACCGTGAACGCGTCCGCCACTTTCTTCTCGCAACCGCCCCAGTCCCAATTCATCAATATCTAAGGCGAAAACGATGTCACCGGAAGCGTCGAATTTTAGCGCCAATAATTTCCCTATACCGCTTGCTGCGCCGGTGATAACGATTACTTTTTGTCGGCTATTCATAGGGATTAAAGACGTTTTTCCATGTGCATCGAGCCAGTAGTCTCGGTGACGAGTGAATGGTACAAGGTACGCTGTCGGGTCAATAAGGGATTCCCCTACGATCAATTCTCGGCAGGTGCCTAAATTCTTGCTTAGTTTTAACGACCACCATCAGCAAATGATTTCTGGTTGGACCCCGAAAAGATCGGGTAATCCAAATTAACTAGCTATACCGATTCCATGGACACTCTTTATCCTGTACCCGCGAAATTTGCAGAACGAGCTTGGCTTGGCTCCATTCAGGAATACCAATCGATGTACGATAAATCCATTTCTGATCCAGATGCTTTTTGGACCGAAATGGCTGCACGAATAGACTGGATGGAGCCGTTTACAAAGGTTAAAGACGTTTCATTTGCCAAAAACGACGTGCATATTCGGTGGTTTGAGGGGGGAAAGACCAATGCCAGTTACAATTGTATCGATCGGCATTTGCCCACTCGGGCTCATCAGACGGCGTTAATTTTTGAGCCAGATAGCCCGGATGAAGCAGCTCGCCATATTACCTATGCGCGCCTGCACGAAGAAGTAAGCCGACTCGCAAATGTGCTGAAAAAACACGGCGTCAAAAAAGGGGATCGGGTCACCATTTATTTGCCTATGATTCCCGAGGCTGCCTACGCGATGTTGGCTTGCGCTCGAATCGGTGCCATTCATTCGGTTGTATTTGGTGGGTTTAGCCCGGATTCGTTGGCAAACCGGATCGTGGATTGCGAATCAACCATTCTTATTACAGCGGATGAATCGCTTCGTTCAGGAAAGTTTGTACCCCTTAAAGTCAACGTCGACAAGGCTTTAGAGCAATGCCCGGGTGTGAAAACCACCTTGGTCGTGCAGCGTTCAGGCCGTGAAGTGCCGATGACTAAAGGAAGAGACTATTGGATGCATGACGAGCTCAAAAGTGTCTCTCCGATTTGTGCTGCTGAACCCATGGATTCGGAAGATCCTTTATTCATTTTGTATACCAGCGGTTCAACTGGAAAGCCTAAAGGCGTGTTGCATACCACAGCCGGGTACCTCGTTTACACCTCTTTGACTCATCAGTATGTATTTGACTATCACGATGGCGATGTTTTCTGGTGTACGGCCGATGTGGGATGGATCACTGGTCACAGTTATATGGTGTACGGACCGCTGTTAAACGGCGCCACCCAAGTATTTTTTGAGGGCGTGCCAACTTATCCAGACGCCTCTCGTTTCTGGAAAGTGGTCGACAAACACCAAGTCACCCAATTTTATACCGCTCCAACGGCTATCCGCGCGTTGATGCAACAAGGGGAATCCTTCGTAAAAGGCACTTCGCGTAAGTCGTTGAAAGTGCTTGGATCGGTAGGTGAACCGATCAATCCGGAAGCCTGGCGTTGGTACAACGAAGTCGTGGGAGAGGGGCGTTGCCCGATCGTAGACACCTGGTGGCAAACCGAGACGGGTGGCATTCTAATAACCCCACTACCTGGGGCCATTGCGACCAAACCGGGTTCGGCTACCATGCCATTTTTTGGGGTAGAACCTGAAATTTTGAATCAGGAAGGGAAAGTACTCGAAGGTCCTTGCGAAGGCGTTTTGGTGATGAAAAACTCCTGGCCCGGCCAAGCTCGCTCTCTGTATCAAGATCACGAACGATTTGTCCAAACGTATTTCAGCACGTTCGATAACCGTTACTTCACCGGCGATGGCTGTAAACGAGACGAAGATGGATACTACTGGATTACCGGTCGGGTGGACGACGTCATTAATGTGTCCGGCCACCGTATGGGAACTGCAGAAGTCGAAAGTGCCCTTGTTGCGCACGAAACCGTTTCTGAAGCGGCCGTTGTGGGCGTTCCGCACGACGTTAAAGGGCAAGGTATTTATGCCTACGTCACGCTTTATACGGATGTTGAGCCTACCGAAGCCCTACGGAAAACACTCGTGAATCATGTTCGCGAAGTGATTGGCCCGATTGCAAAACCGGACTTCATCCAGTTTACTCCAGCGCTACCCAAAACCAGAAGTGGCAAGATTATGCGCCGGATCCTCCGGAAAATCGCCGCGAATGACTTTGGTAGCCTTGGTGATACGTCGACACTAGCTGACGCCACGGTTGTGGATGACCTTATTGAAAACAGGCAGAATCGGTAAACGTATGCCGTGCCGGCTGGACTCGAATCAATCGAGTCCAGCCGGCCGAACCAATATAAATTTAGATGCAGTTTGGATCTGAGAGTATTTTTGGTTGATCTTCACCAAGAGTCTTAGAGGGGAACACTATCTTTCTTGGATCTGATATTTTGGCAACCACCAACAATGATTATGGAAGCGCTTTTTTCGTTAGAATACCTCGGAATTACCAATAAAACGGTTTATAGAAACGTTTCTAGAGCCAATCTTTACGAAGAGGCGGTGCGGCACGACGAAGGAGCCGCTATCTCCAACGTGGGCGGTTTGATGCTTCGGTCTGGCGCAAAGACCGGCCGTAGCCCCAAAGACAAAAGAGTGGTCGAAATTCCAGGGATGACCGACGATATTTGGTGGGGAAACGTCAATATCCCGCTCAGTAAATCAAATTTCATGATTAATCGTGAGCGCGCGTTGGATTATTTCAACTCACTCAAACGATTGTATGTGTTTGATGGGTACGCCGGATGGGATCCAGAACACCGCATTAAAGTGCGTGTTATTTGTACCCGTCCCTACCATGCGCTGTTCATGCAGAACATGTTGATCCGCCCAACCGATGAACAGTTGGAATCATTTGGCGAGCCAGACTTCACCATTTTGAACGCAGGTGCCTTCCCGGCTAACAAACTGACCGACCAAATGTCGTCGAAAACCAGCATCGCGCTGAATTTCGAATCGAACGAATTGGTCATTTTGGGTAGTGAGTATGCTGGAGAAATGAAGAAAGGCATTTTCTCTGTGATGCATTACCTCATGCCTAAAAAAGGCGTTTTGTCGATGCATTGCTCGGCGAACGAAGGCGATTCTGGCGATGTATCGTTGTTCTTCGGGTTATCAGGTACGGGTAAAACCACTCTTTCTGCCGATCCTCGTCGCGCCCTTATTGGAGATGATGAACATTGCTGGACGAATGACGGTGTGTTCAATATCGAAGGCGGTTGCTATGCGAAGGCGATTGGCCTTTCTGCCGAGTCCGAGCCAGAGATTTTTGCAGCGATTCGTTTCGGTAGCGTTTTGGAAAATGTTGTTTATGATCCCGACACACACAAAGTCGACTTCAACGATGTGTCCATTACGGAAAACACCCGTGTGGCTTATCCGATTGATTTCATCGACAACGCGAAGATCCCTTGTGTCGGCGGACATCCCAAAAACATCATTTTCTTGACGTACGATGCCTTTGGAGTGGTGCCTCCGGTATCGAAATTGACATCCAGCCAAGCGATGTACCACTTTATTTCGGGATACACTGCCAAAGTTGCAGGAACTGAAATGGGTGTTACCGAGCCGCAAGCGACGTTTTCAGCGTGTTTCGGGAATGCGTTTCTCGTGTTTCATCCGAGCCGATATGCCGAGATGTTAGCTGAAAAAATGGAAAAGCACGGTGCGAAAGCTTGGTTGATCAATACCGGTATGACCGGCGGTGCCTACGGTACCGGAAAGCGGATGAGCCTAAAGCACACGCGCGCCATTATCGATGCGATCCATGATGGGAAGTTGGACAACGTTTCGACGGTGACCGATCAAGTATTTGGCGTCGAAATTCCTTCCGAAGTACCTTATGTGCCTTCAGAAGTGCTTATTCCAAGAGAAACGTGGGCCGATAAAGCCGCTTTCGACAAAAGTGCTTCTAAGCTAGCCGAGTTGTTCAACACCAACTTTGAGAAATACAAAGAAGGTAGTTCAGCAGAAATCGCTGCCGCCGGACCAAAAATCTAACGCTGGTTTCCGCTTGGCAAAACAGCGGGGAACTTACGACATTTTTTGAGCCAAAAGCAGCGCTCCTTCAACGGGTTCTGCTTTTGGGATGATGAGGTGCGCCGACGGTAGGCGGTTTAGAATGGCGTTCGAAAGCGTCGCCTGGTAAAGATCATTCTGCAAGAGTCCGCCTGCTAGCGCTATTGATAGCGGCCCTTTTTCCGTGCCAATGTGTTCGGCCAATCGAACAATCTGATCGGCAAGCTGGACGGTTTCGTTTTTCAGAATGGTGAACGCGCTACCGGGACGAGAACCAAGCTCTAACACCACTGGAGCCAGCAAAGCGGGTTTGAAATCCGGATTGTACACAACTTGAAGAATACTGGAAATAGAGCCGAAATCAGCTTTAGAGGCTGAAGACGGCTTCCAATACGGCTTGAGAAGGTCCAGTACCCGTGATACAAACGTGGACGATTGATGGAGCTCAACAGCCGAAAGCACTTGCCGTATTGCAGCTAATCCAAGAGCCGTTCCACTGCCCGGGTCACCCAAAAGCGTACCCCAGCCTCCGGCACGGAAAAATTCTTCCGAATCCGAAAAGGAATAACAACCGGATCCCGTTCCTGCGATCACCAGAATTTTGGAACCGTCTTCAATCGCTACCGGTCCTACATTGAAAGCGGCTTCAAACGCGATCCTCGCATCGCTAACGATGCGAAATGACTGGTGTGGCGCACTAAAAAGATGGGCGACCCGAGTTTGGATTGCCTGTTGTAAATCAGGGTCAGCAGCCCCCGCAATTCCTGCGCATAAACGGATTTCTGACTTCAAAGCATCCACATCCATGGATGAACACACCGCTTGGACCGTATTAAACAAGCGTAGAGCCGTCTGTTCTGGCTGTTCTTTTCTGGCGTTTGCACTTGGAAATTGCCCCTCAAAACGCTGACTGCCAAGGCTTCCAACAGCGCTGATTTTGCTACCCCCCGCATCCAAACCGAAGTAAATCCTGTTACTCATTAGAATCTGGAACGATTGTGGTTGAATTCGTGGGCAGGTCCTCCGACAAATAATTGATCGAAATGGGCCTATCCGAAGACAGAAACGGACCCAAGAATGCCGAATAATTTATGTACGGACGCCGGTACAATACGTCGTGGGAGGTAAAATTGATGGCTCCTTCCCAAGCAGATGCTAGGTTCGATTCGTTTGGGTGTCCTGCGGACCCCCAAACAAAGGTCTGAGGATGACCTGGGCCACCTTTTTCAATAGGACCGAACTTTTTGTTAAACGAAGTTACCGGTCTTTCGGCATCGACCGAATAAGGAAACGTGCCTGGGAAAAGCAGCTTGCGCTTGTGAACGTTTTCCCAGCGCCAGGCACTCATATCCGCCCCATAAAGCACGGACATCTCGTCAAGCAATCTTTCCAATTTAGCAGGAGCAGTGGAGTCAGGCGGAATGTTTTCTCGCACCATGTGATTGAAAATCGAAGCGCCTATTTCTTAATTATCGTATTCATCATTCCAATTGCGAAGGTACTTAACGCCCTGCTGCAATCGGTCCGAACTCAACACAGAATCGGGTAAAAACGAAAGAAGCGAAATTAACGACTCCGACGCGTGCTGATTAACCGCATCATTCAGCACGGATTCAGGACTTAAGGGCACGCCGAGCGTACCAAATCGCTCTTGGGGGGTGAATGACGAGCCCAAAGACGCCAAAAATACTTCACCGGATTCTTTTGTTGACATGAATGGAGCGTCTCCGATGATTTCAAGGGATCCGTTTTCAAGCAACACACCGTCGGGATGTATGAGGAGGGGAAAGGCTCTTTTCCCGCGCAACAAGTCTAGCCAGTTTGGGAAGTCCGACCTTTCCGTAAATCCATTCCACGAAAGGATGTTTATGGGACCAGCGTTTGCATCGCGGGGGGTGGTCACTAGCGGCATGCGTTGCTGAAAACGTGTCATCAATACCAAATCCTCTTTCGAAGTGGTTTCTATCCGTTGATAAGAAGCAGAAAGCTCAGCAGCAGAAACGGTTTGTTCGGCAACCGTGGCAGATCCCGTCAGCAAAAACGACCATGCTCTTCGCGTTTTCTCCGATGATTCAGTCGACGTAATCCCCATTGGCGTAACAAAAGTCCCTGGGACCATAATGCCAGACATGGCCAGCTGTGGCGTGTTAATTTCAACCTCAACAAAAAATGGAATCGATACATTTCCCGTCACATATCGGGCTGCAATGAATGCCAACGTATCCGAAGGCGATGCCGTGATGGTATTAAACCCAAAACCATCCATTTGGAGTATAGAACGTAAGCTTTTATCGGCCTCGCTAGCATCCTGAGTCGCTTTTTCCGTTCCTTCGGCATCATTTACGGCATCCTGAGCCGACGGATCTTGGGCATTCGGCCCCACTTGTGTATCGGCAAACGGATTGCTACCGAGCCAAACGAATAATTTTTCAACGGCTAGCGAGTGCCACGCTTCCCATGGCTCCGGTTCTATTCCCAACAATAAAAAGGGCGTTCCCCGAGCCACATCAGAATGATTTAACGCCGCATTTAACCCTTGTGTCAAAAGCGTTGTCGCCACCTTCGTCTCTTCGGGGAAGGAGGCAAGGTCTTGCTTTGCGGCTTCACCAATTCGAAGTTGACGCATCAAACGGTCTGTAGGAATAAGTTCGTCGCCAAACCATTCACTTAGTCTTCCTAGGGCAGCCTGGCGCCAAAGTGCAAGTTGCCAAGCACGGGCACGGCCCATGCCATATCCCATCCCCACCAAAACGTCGTTCATATTCTGCCCATCGACGTGCAGGGGACCGTCTTCGGACCATGCGATCGAAACCGAAGCCGAGACGTGAGGGGACTCGATTGATTTTGGTGGCCTTGGACCAGCAAAAAAGGCGAGATACCAAGTTAACGTAACCGCTAATAACAGCACTAAACCAACGGCGATGGTCCCAATAAGTACGCGTTTGAGCATAATATTAGTTTACCAACATAGGTTTTTTCCGCTGTTGCAAGAACGCTTCAAATTGTTCTACCGTCATGGCATTCAGGCATCCAGGAGCGGTGAGCCCCCCTTTTCTTGCAACCAGTGCGCCCCATTTCATCAGATCCAGTTGATCGATGGAGTGGGCATCTGGGTTTATGGAAACCAAAACCCCTAAAGAAATGGCCGTTTCAATCCAACGCCAATCCAAATCCAAACGATACGGGTTCGCATTAAGCTCGACGGCAACACCGTAATGGGCGCACGCCTCCAAAACAGCTTTATGATCGATAGGGTACCCTTCGCGTTTAAGCAGAAGGCGTCCCGTGGGGTGTCCCAAGATGGTGGTATATGGATTGGAAATGGCTTTGATAAGTCTATCGGTTGCCTCGGCTTCCGACATGTTAAACTTCACGTGGACGCTGGCCACAATGAAATCGAATTCAGCCAGCATTTCGTCTTCGTAATCCAGGCTTCCATCCGACAAAATATCACTTTCCACGCCAAAAAAGACCTTAAATGGAGCCGCTATCCGAGCTGTCGCCTCTTTTTCAAAACCAAGATTTAAGCGAGTAATTTCTGCTTTTTGTTTACGTGCGGTCGCCACACTCATTCCGCTCGCAATTTTAAGGGACTGGCTGTGGTCGCAAATGCCGAAATAACCAAAACCCGCCTTTCGAACAGCCAGCGACATATCTGTAAGGCTATGTGCCCCATCGGAGTACGTCGAGTGATTGTGGAGTACTCCCTTCAGTTGACTAAACTCCAATAGCGACAACTCGGACAACGCCTCAGCGCGTTCAATACACTGAGGTAGGTCGCGGAGTTCAGGCGGAATGAAGGGGAGTTTTTTCCATTCAAATACTTCTTTTTCGGAGCGCAATGAGGCTGGGGCATCAACGAGACCCAGTTGAGCAACGAAGGACGCAGGACCTATTTCGGAAGTTAGAACAGGTCCAAAGCGCTCCGCGCTAACAAACACGATAGCGTACGGCATTCCATCCGAAAACGAAGAGGTAACCCGAATGGAATCAACCCTCGACTCGGTCTGTGGAACACCGGGAAGTTGCAAGGAGCTGACGACTTCCTCTATAAACGTGGGCGAAAAAGTATTACCAGCTTTTAATTTCACCACTACAATAATTTCGTCGACCACATCCATTAAACGCGCGATATCGCCTCCGAAAGAAACCGATTCTATGGCTGGGTGGGACGTTACGAGTTGCTGAAGTTGATCAGCATCCATCCAGGCGTCGGAAATTCTTCTTTTTCCTGCGTAAGACCTCAAATGGGCAATGTTTTCGAGGATGGTCTGTTGGCTTTTTTCCGCAAACCCCTCTAAAGTGGCAATCTGACCCGTTTGTGCGGCTGCTTCGAGATCTTCAAGGGATTGGATGCCTAGCTTCTGCCATAACGTGCGCACTTTTTTTGCTCCTAGCCCTTTAACGGATAACACATCCAACAAGCCGGGGGGCAGTCCTCCCAGAATATCGTCCCTCAGTTCGAAGGATCCGTAAGCAATAATTTCTTCAATTTGCGAAACCAGGCCAGCGCCAATGCCCTTAACGTTGGCTAATTCCCCCGATGCAATCAATTCTGATACCGGAATTTCCAACCGCTCCACGATCCGGGCCGCATTCGCAAGTGCACGAGCCCGAAACGGATTGCCACCGGTAAGTTCAATCAACTCAGCGGTTTCTTTCAAAGGGCGGGCGATCACCTTATTCGTCATAATGAAGAGATTTTATACAGGTACAACTTTTGGTCTTTTGGAACGTCAAATCTACACAATTCCTCCGGACTAAGTTCATGACCAATTGGAGGATCTGCCTGGGATCAATCCACATTTTTAGACCGTTCTGTTCCTTTGAGATTTTTTCTGACCCAATCAAAATTATGGCAAAGCTAAAAAGCCCGTTGTTAATTGGAATCCTCATTGCAGCATCTGTGATGATGGGCGTGGAATTGGAAAGCCATTATTTTAGCGCGGACGACAGCGAAGCGATGCGCAAAATTGAAGACGTGTTTACGCTTATAAATCGTAGGTACGTTGAGAAAGTCGATGCCAATATAGTGGCGCAGAACGCCATAACGGGCATGTTAGAAAAGCTGGATCCGCACAGCGTGTATTTTGACGTATCCCAAATGCAGGCCGAGAATGAGCAATTTGATGCTTCGTTCGAAGGCATCGGTATTTCGTTCGAATTGCTACCCGGCCTTGATGGCGCCGATACGTTGGCCGTGTTAAATGTTTTGCCTGGAGGTCCCAGTGAAGATGTCGGTTTGCAGTCAGGCGACCGCATTGTTAAAGTGGATGGGCGTTCTACCATTGGTTACACCGACGATGATGTACGGAAAAACTTGAAAGGTCCCAGGGGCTCCAAAGTGGTGGTGACCATTTTGCGACCCGGCCTCACAGATACGATTGAATTCGACATTGTTCGAGATCAAATTCCGATTTATACGATTGATGCCACGTTTATGATGGATCAAACCACGGGGTACATCCGCCTTAATCGCTTCGCTAGAACCACCTATCAAGAGTTTCTTTCGTCTTTAAGGACCCTGAAATCGCAAGGGATGGAACGATTGGTACTGGATTTACGCGGAAACCGTGGCGGATACATGGAAATGGCCGTCCGTATTTCAGACGAATTTCTGAAAGACGGTCAACTCATTGTGTCCCAAAAAGGGGAAACCGACGATTCCAATGATTCATTTTATGCTACCGGATCCGGACTGTGGGAAACCGGTCCTGTTATGGTTTTAGTCGATGGCGCTTCTGCTTCGGCAAGTGAAATTGTGGCCGGTGCCTTACAAGATCATGACCGAGCGCTGGTAGTGGGTCGTCGTTCGTTTGGAAAAGGGCTGGTTCAAAAGCAATATTTACTCCGAGATGGAAGCGCGTTACGCCTTACCGTTGCCCGATATTACACGCCTTCGGGTCGTCTCATTCA
>JAURGV010000179.1 GCA_030833605.1 Rhodothermales bacterium | reverse complement strand
CATTGTGATTCCTACCCACTGGGATAGCTTTAGCTTACCCTACGGGTTCTCACAGGAAGCCGGTTACAACCGTAACATTGTACCGTTTATCGAGGCCGTGGCCCAGATTTCACCCAAGACCCGAGTTATACCTCCGGTTCATCTCGAAACCATTGTTATCGAGTAGCGGGGTGTTGTTCTCTCACAGAGAAAATTCGCTAGCGTCCTCCGGCCTCCAAATGTTCGTACAAAAACGAGGTAAGCAGTTCTCGCAAGTGACGACTTGTACCTTCGCCTTCATTAATGCTGTGCGAGCGGTTCGGATAGGCCATCATCTGGAACGGAAGGTTGTTTTCAATCAGTTTATTGATGAGTCTTTCGGTGCCCTGGTAGTGCACGTTGTCATCACCCGTGCCGTGTACAATCAATAAATCACCTTTTAATCCCAATGCATGGGTAATCGGAGATCCTTGTTGAAACCCCTCGACATTCTCTTGCGGGAGTCCCATGAATCGTTCTTGATAAATGGTATCGTACAGGCGTTGATCCGGTACGGGCGCCACGGACATACCGACATGATAAAGGTCTGGGTACCTGAACATCATATTGAGTGTCATGGAGCCTCCGCCACTCCAGCCCCAAATCCCAATCCGAGACGCATCCACAAAGGACCAATCACTTATTTTGGTCAATGCTGCAGCCTGATCTTGGGAAGCCAACGTGCCAATGTTACCGTAAATGCTTTTCCGCCATGCTCTACCACGAGGAGCAGGTGTCCCGCGGTTATCAATGCTGATCACCAGATATCCTTCTTCCGCAATCATGTGGTGCCACAACATCTGGTCTCCACCAAATCGATCAACCACGGTTTGATTCCACGGCTCACCATACACAAAAAACAATACCGGGTATCGTTTCCCTTCATCAAAATGGGAGGGTTTTATCATCCATCCATCGAGAGCAACGTCTGGTTCAATTTCAACTTTGAAAAAGGAGGCTTCTCCTAGTGCTAACGCATCAAGCGTTGCATTGAGGTTGGCGTTGTCCAACAAGGTGTTGGCGACGTTATGATCCGGAAGCGAAATCAGCCGAACGGTATTGGGCTTATGAAAACTCGAATGACTGTGTATGGCCCATTTGGCATCGGTCGAGACTTGATAGGAGTTCCAACCAGAAAAATCCTCTGGAGTCAGGCGTTCCGCCGAGCCTCCTTGCAACGAAATACGGTATAAATACCGCTGAGCTGCATCCTCGAAAGAGCCCATGAAATACAGCCATCCCCCTTCCATATCAATGCGAACCACACTCATTACGTCATAATCACCATCCGTAATACGTGTCATTTCGCCAGAATTTCGATCCACCAAATAGGCATGTTTCCAGCCGTCTTGTTCGCTGATCCACGTGAATTGTTGGCCGTCTTCGGTCCAGATCAAATCGTCCATGGTTTCAAGCCACGCATCATCCCGGTCAACCATTACGGTTCTTGTTTGTCCGGAAGAAGCGTTGGCTTTGCGGACTTCATTGGTGTTTTGAAGTCGGTTCATGTGCTGGATAATGAGTTCATCGGAATTATTGGCCCAATCCATGCGCGGCAAATAGTGATTCCGTGGATCATCGTCGTCTTGAACCCAAGTTGTTTTCCCTCCTGTTGCAGAGACGACACCAATGCGAATCGCGGAGTTCGTCGTCCCTACTTTTGGGTATTGAACAGGGATCACGTATGAATACAGGGAGTCCGTATAGTTGATCATCAGAAACTCGCCTATTCCTTCAGCATCCAGCTGCCAATACGCGATTTTTTTGCTGTCTGGGCTCCATCTGAAGGCATCACGCAACGAAAACTCTTCCTCGTTGACCCAGTCTGTAGTCCCATTTATAATAGTTTTTGATCCGTCAAACGTTAGTTGCGTAATGGAGCCATTCGAGATGTTTTCCACATAGATGTTATTTCCAGTAACGTATGCGGCTCTCGAGCCATCTGGAGATATTTTGGCAAACATCAGCGTCGAAGGCGGCGCGAACTTCCCGATTTGTTGCAGACCATTGGTGGTTCGGTCCAAGATCCAATAATCACCTCGTGTGTTATCGCGCCAAACTTTTTTCGAATTGGTGAAAATGATGGCTTTATTGCCATCAGGTGACCATGAATAATCGTCAATCGATAGCGGTTGATCTGACCCCGTCGGAATTAAACTTGAGGCGGCAATCATGATTTCCCGTTCGCCCGTTTCGGGAACGTACCGAACAATATCTTGACCTCCTTCAGCGGATTCAGAACCTTCGACCGTTGTGTATCCGGAGCCATCATCGAGCCATCGAGCAGGACCAAATCGATCACTCGAAAAATCAGAAGAACTAAAAATACGTTCTAAAGTCAGGTTGGAAGAGCCTGATTGTTGGGCTTCAGACGAGCAACTAATGATTGAGATAGCCAACAGAAGGGATACTATCAGGTGTGTTGCGTTTCTCATGCTGCCGGAAAATGTAATAGGGTTGTAAACAGGAATGTGTAACTCCATTTTCTGTATTCCTATATTTTCGGAAATACCTGAATTTTAATCTGGAGTCAATCGCTTTATGGTAATAAATAAATTCCTTACTTCAGCGATGTTGGTTGCCCTTTTTGTTGTCCTAATGACAGGATGCATGTCTGGCCAAACCGAGGAGCCAAGCAGCCGACCTCCCAACATCCTGTTGATCATGATTGATGATTTGGGTTGGACGGATATGAGCGTCCAGGGAAGTACGTTGTTCGAAACGCCTGCTTTGGATCGGCTGGCAACGCAAGGAATGCGATTTACGGATAATTATGCGGCTTCACCTGTGTGTTCACCGACGCGAGCAGCCCTCATCACGGGGCAGTCTCCAGCTCGTTTAGCAATCACGAACCATATTACGGGTGATCAAGACCAGTTTCAGCCTGAAGGAAACCCGCTTCGCGCTGCAGAAATGTTGAATTACCTCGATTTGGGGTACGAAACGATTGCTGAACGCTTAAAAACAGCTGGATATGCCACAGCATTCCTGGGAAAATGGCATCTTTCTGGATTAAAGGACGAAATGGAGACCACGGAGCCCGCGCGTCGACCCGAACATCAAGGTTTCGACATCAATATTGGCGGTACCAGTTTTGGCGGACCACCCAGTTATTTTGACCCCTATAAAAATCCAACCATTGAAGATCGGACCCCGGGCGAATATTTAACCTACCGACTCGCCGACGAAGCCATGGATTTCATGGGTCAACACAAGGAAGAGCCGTTTTTCGTAGCATGGTGGCCTTACACCGTTCATTGGCCCATGGATGCGCCCCAGGAATTGATTGATAAATATGCTGCTCGTCCAGGGTTTAAAGACTATGGCGACGGTGTTGAATCGAGTGTTGGTTACGCCGCTATGATCGAGGCCATGGATATTGCGATTGGCCGGGTCCTTAACAAATTGGATGAATTGGGCTTGGCAGAAGAAACCCTCGTTATTTTTACGTCCGACAACGGAGCCTATGGTGGGGTCACCGATTTGAGCCCACTTCGAAGTGTGAAAGGGCATTTGTACGAGGGTGGAATTCGCGTGCCATTAATTGTTCGTTGGCCTGGTCAAGTTGCAGCCGGAACGGTTTCGGCTGAGCCTGTGGTGAGTATGGATTTCTATCCGACGATTCTGGAAGTCGCTGGGGTGCAACCGGTTGCGGGGACTCCTCTTGATGGCGAGAGTTTGCTACCTGTCCTTCGCGAAACCGGCCCATTGGAAAGAGAAGCGATTTATTTCCACTACCCGAACTATGCGTTTCATCAGGAAAACAGACTTGGAAGTGCCATTCGGATAGGCGATTACAAGTTGATTTACTTTTATGACAACCAATCGGTTGAGCTCTACAATTTGGTGGAAGATCTCAGCGAAACGCGCGATTTGGCTGCGGAAATGCCTGAATTAG
This sequence comes from Rhodothermales bacterium, assembly GCA_030833605.1. GTDB lineage: Bacteria > Bacteroidota > Rhodothermia > Rhodothermales > UBA10348 > UBA10348. The sequence continues at coordinate 1,306 of JAURGV010000179.1, read as the reverse complement.
CGGAAGAAATGAAAGCGGACCTGATGGCGTGGCTCGATTCATCCGGGGCAAAAATGCCCAGAATGATGGGTAGCGACTGAACCATTGAGTAGAGAGACCTGATCGCTCCATCGCGCCAATAGTTGTTCGTATCGAGCTATTTCATTTTCCACGATTCCCAATACGGGCTATCGTCTCTGATTTCAGTCCAAAAAGCCTTCATTTGAGCTGACATGGTTGCCAGTTTCTGAGGTTCGGATGCGGCTAAATCGTTGGTTTGACCGGGATCGGTTTCGATGTTGTACAGGACAAATCGGTCCAAATCACTAGTTTTAAGCCAATCCATGATGAGCTGGTCGGGATCTTTGGTCGGAAGCCAAGCAAGCAATGTATAGTCGCCATCCCGCATCGCCATGTGCGGCATGCGGTAATAGGTATCTTCGTGGGCAGGGAAAAACCAATAAACAGGGGCGGGTCGCTCCAGGTTTTGGCCTTTAAATGCAGGCAACATGCTAATCCCGTCCAATTTGCGATCGGTTGGAAGCGAAACGCCTGCCAGCTCCAACATGGTGGGTAAAAAGTCGGTACCGTTGATAAGGGATTCGTTGACCGTTCCCGCTTCAATTTGACCTACCCATCGAACGATTCCCGGAACACGATGGCCTCCTTCATACGGGAAGCGCTTCATGCCTCGCCACGGTCCAGGCGTTCCAAACGATCGATCTCGAGATGGGTCGTCCCATTCACCCCTCGATTCATCCATATTAACAGGGGATTCGGGCCCATTATCACTCGTGAACATGACGAGGGTGTTCTGCTCATCTTTCAACGCGTCCAATCCGGTCATTAAATTCCCAAAGGCATTGTCCAGTTGGGTAACCGTGCCGTAATAATACTTTTTGTTCGCGGTAATATCGTGTTCGGGACGGTCCACACCACCATATTGCGCTGATTGCTCTAGTTGATCAACGTTTGGCGAGTCATAGGCATCCGCGTAGGAATCTGGGGGTTCAACCGGGGTGTGAGGCTCGTGACTACAGAGGTACAAAAAGTAAGGTTTGTCGGGGTCAGGTCTGTTTTTGAGCCAGGTCAGGGCTTCTTCTACGATCACATCGCAATACCATCCCTGGACTTCTCCGACCCGTTCACCGTTTCGAAAGAACGTGGTAGGATTTTCAGGTCCTTCAAATGCATTGACGGCCGTCGCAAACCAATGATCAAATCCGTGATCTCCGGGGGACGGTTGGGCGCTCGTTGTTTGATCGAACCTGCTCAAATGCCATTTTCCTACAAAACAGGTGTCATATCCGTTGGCTGAAAGGAGGGA
>JAURGV010000178.1 GCA_030833605.1 Rhodothermales bacterium | reverse complement strand
GAGAAGACAGGCGCGCTATGCCAAGTTCAACGGCTACCCGTTGTGTTGGCTAGAACATAGTAACTGCTTTTGCTACAGCTTTTCAAGGAGTGGCCCGCTGCGCGGGCCACTCCTTTTTTTGTGCGGTTTTTTGAGTGCTCGAGAGATTGGTTTATTGTATGCGGCTCGCGCCGAAGCATCCGCAAAGGGTAAATACCCGCACCTAACGCGTAACAACTAGGAGCCCGGAGCAACCTATAATATCTTCATGCCACGTTCAGCTCCCCCTTTTTTAGATCAGAAACCTTGGCCTCGATTCATCGCGAACATATCGAAACTCGTTTCACCGTATTGGTTGGTCTGATATGGGTCCTGCTTACCGGACTGACATCGGGAACGGCCTCAGGACAACAGACCGCTACCTACGAACTCACCTTTGTGAGTGAATGGAGCGCTACCACGCATCCTGCTAATTTTCCCTCCAATGCGCACTATTCAGGGCTAATAGGAACGACGCACAAAGCCTATTCTTTCTGGCTTCCCAATGCGTTGGCGTCCGCAGGCATCCAATCGATGGCGGAAACAGGCTCCAAAAGCAATTTAAACGCCATTTTTAACGATACTGAAGCACAAGGGATTGCTGACTTTCGGATCGATGGACCTGGGTTGGCTACCTCTCCTGCTTCCGTTACCATCAGTTTTCAGGCGCAATCATCCCATCCCTTTCTGACCTTGGTCTCCATGATTGCCCCCAGCCCGGACTGGTTTGTCGGCGTGAGCGGTCTCCCGTTGATGGCATTTGGCGCCTGGCAACAGCAAATTGAAATTGACCTATATGCGTGGGACGCGGGCACCGATTCCGGCACGTCGTATGCAAGTTCGAATGTGGCCACACAACCGCCAGTCCCTATAAGCAGGCTAACAGGCGGGCCTTTTTTGGTAAATGGCACGGTCCCGCGAATGGGGCGATTCATCCTCAATTTGTTGTCGGTCACGGGTACGGAAAAGGAAATCCTTCCCGTCGATGGGGTAACCGTAGATTCCTTTCCCAATCCGTTCTCGGACCGGGTAACGCTGCAGTACACCTTACCAACCCCGGGTCACGTGTCCGTGCAGGTGTTTAACCTAGAAGGAAGCTTAGTGGAAACACTCGTCTCTGAAAGCAAAGAGCAAGGGACCCACCAATTGGATTGGCGGCCGGGGCTTCAGGCAAATGGGCCCATGCTTCTTCGGATAGCCAGCGGTCAGCAGGTGGTTCACCGTCTGCTCCATCAGGTCAGGTAGCAGACCTTGTGAATGTCGGGTTAGCTTTGCGTAAAACCGCTCGGATCCGTCCCTAACGGTGGAACAAAACACTCGTTTTAATCATGTAGGGGCTATTATCATTGTTTGTTAGCCAAGAGTTATCCCATTATGTCAGAATCAACGTCTACCCCTGAAAATGCCGCTTCAACCGTAGAAACGTTTGAGTTCAAGGCAGAGATGAAGCAGTTGCTTCACCTGATTATCCACTCGTTGTATACGCACGAAGAAATTTTCCTTCGCGAGCTTATTTCGAACGGATCGGATGCGCTAAATAAAATTAGGTTTCGCATGCTAACGGATCGCGATGTGCTCGATCCCGATGCAGCGCAACAGATTAGCATTACTCTCGACAAAGAAGCCAACACGCTTACGCTTACAGACGCGGGTGTCGGAATGAGTCGCGAGGACCTGATGAAGCGGATCGGTACGGTAGCGTCCTCCGGTACGTTGGATTTCGTTACCGAAATGAAAAAGGGCGATGGGCCGGTTGATGCGCAATTGATCGGACAGTTTGGGGTCGGTTTTTATTCGGCCTTTATGGTCGCTGACACCATTACCATCGACACCCGGCATGCCAATGTAGACAGCGTAGGCCTTCGCTGGACGTCCGATGGGAGTGGCTCGTACACGATCGAACAAACCGACCGGGTAGAGCGCGGAACCACCATTACGCTTCACCTCAAAGAAGACAAGAAAGAATTTGCTGAGCCGTGGCGCGTTCGTCAGATTATTAAGAAGTACTCGAACTTCGTTGATTTTCCGATTCACGTGGATGGGGAGGAAGTCAACACGGTCGACGCCTTGTGGCACAAGTCAAAGTCCGATGTCACGGACGAGCAACTCAACGAGTTCTATAAGTTTGTGTCGGGCGACTACGAGGCTCCGATGGGCCATTTACAGGTCAATGTAGAAGGGCGCGTCAGCTTTAAGTCGTTGCTATTCGTTCCTTCGAAGGCGCCGCGCAGCATGTACCAGGAGGACTTCCAATTTGGTGTTCACCTCTACTCTTCGAAAGTGTTTATTCAGGATGATGCAAAAAACCTGCTTCCTGAATGGGCGAGGTTCATCAAGGGAGTGGTCGACACCGAAGATTTACCGCTCAACGTTTCTCGAGAAGTCACTCAAAACAGCCCTGTATTTGCCAAAATTAGGCAGATTATTACCGGAAAGCTTCTCGCCATGCTGAAAGAATGGTCCGTAGAAGAATCCGATCGGTTCACCAAGTTCTCCAAGGAATTTGGCATGCTGTTCAAGTCAGGTTTGTCGTCCGATTTTGAAAATCGGGACGATATGATTGAGTTGATTCGATTTGAATCCTCTGTCAAAGAGGCCGGTGAATTGGTGAGCTTAGAGCAGTACGTAGATCGGATGAAAGAAGGCCAGAAAGCCATCTATTATGTGTTGGCTGACAGCCGAAAAGCTGCAGAGTTGAATCCTAACTTGGAATATTTTGCTGCAAATGACCTCGAAGTGCTCTTAATGACCGAGCCGGTCGATTCGTTCATCATCCCAGGTATCCCGAAATACAAAGATGTCGAGCTGAAAAGCGTTGAAACGGCCGACTTGGACCTGAAGAAAAAGAAAAGCAAAGACAAAGAAGGTCCTTCCAAACAAGACACCAAAAAGATCTTAGACCGATTCAAGAAAGTGCTAGGCGACCGCGTAGAAGATGTTAAGTCTTCGGATCGACTAGTGGATTCCGCAGCGACGTTAGTGGTTGGAAAAGCAGGAATGGATGCGCAAATGGAGCGCATGATGAAAATGATGGACGAAAACTTCGAGGGATCCAAGAAGGTTTTGGAGATCAATTTGGAGCATCCTCTGGTGACCAACCTCATTGGCCTGTGCAAAGACGAAAGCAACGATGCATTGGTTGAATCAACCGTTCTTCAGTTGTTTGAAGGGGCGCTGCTGGCCGATGGCGCATTGCTGTCGCCAAGAGAGTTTGTTCGGCGCATGACCGAGCTTATGGTCGCTGCAACGAAAAACTAGTTATTGGGCGTTTTGAAGGCGTTTTGACATTTGCTCGCGGAATTTTATCGCTTTTAGTGAGCTTATTAAATAAAAAACGGTACATTCTCGACGCTCCCAATTACGGTTTCAAGTAGTCCGACTTATGGCGCGTGGAGATTCGTCTCATCCCAAACTGGTGTTATTTGCGCTCTGGCTGATGGTTTTTTCAGCCAGCAGTCAGGTGATTATCGTTGCTCCAATCCTTCCTCGGATTGGAGAGGCTCTTAATATTTCTGCAGCACATCAAGGGTGGCTAATTACGTCCTATGCGGTGTTTTTGAGTATTTTTGCGCTCATTATTGGCCCCATTTCGGATAAATATGGGCGCCGCATCGTGCTGTTATTGGGATGTGGATCGATGGCGATCGCGCTGTGGATGCATGGAATTGCCGATTCGTTTTCTTCCCTTTTAGCCATGCGGGCCGCTGCAGGGGCAGCCGGGGGAATGTTGAGTGGAGCCGCCGTTTCCTACGTGGGAGACTATTTTCCGTACAATAGAAGGGGATGGGCAAACGGATGGGTCATGAGCGGCATTGCCGTTGGACAAATTATTGGTATCCCCATTGGGACCATTTTAGCCGATAATTTTGGGTTCCGAAGTGCCTTTTTGATGTTCGCGATCACCATGACTTTAACGACCGTTATCATTTGGCTCTACGTACCGCAGCCCGATGTGGAACGAGATACGGGACGCCTATCCATCGGACGTGCGATTTCCGGATACAGAGAACTGCTTTCTCGTCCCGTGGTTGTGGCGGCAAGCGCGACCTACTTCTTGATGTTTTTCAGCATCGGCTTGTACATCATATACTTTCCTATGTGGCTGGAGGAGACCATGAATGTGGGAGGAACGGCCATTGCATCCCTGTTTTTTGTAGGGGGTATTGCCAATGTGATTGCGGGCCCCATGGCGGGGAAGTTGTCCGATAAAACCGGCCGAAAGCCGTTGATTATCACCTCGTGTTTCGGACTGGGCATCGTGATGATGTTAACACCGTTTGTAACGCATGCTATGTGGATGGTGTACGCCCTGTTTGGGTTTGCCATGATCATGTTTGCGCTCCGAATTAGCCCATTGCAGTCCTTGATGACCGCTCTTGTGGAAGAACGCAGAAGAGGTGCGCTCTTAAGCCTTGCTGTTGCCATCGGGCAAGTAGGCATTGGGATTGGTGGAGCGGTCGCAGGCATTGCCTACGTGAACTTTGGCTTTGCTTCTAACACAACCGTAGGTGCCATCGCCATCTTCGGAATGGCCATTCTGGTGCATAAAACCCTTCCCGAACCTAAAAAAGGTGCTCAAGAAGTGGTTGACCTAGGTATGGACGAACCCGTTGAAGAACACCCACTGGGATAATCGGGCCTAGCAACATTAAAGAAGGCTGGCCGGAGCAACGCTCCGGCCAGCCTTCTTATTTCAGTACGAAATGGTTGTTGAACCCAAGTCTAGGAGTTCATCACGACCAAAAATTCGTCGTTGGTCTTGGTGCCACGCATTTTTTCCATAAGGAAGTTCATGGCAGCCACCGGATCCATGTCGGCTAACACTTTCCGGAGAATCCAGATACGTTTTAGCTTGGCTTCAGGGATCAGCAACTCTTCGCGACGGGTTCCAGATTTTACGATGTGCATGGCCGGGAAAATGCGACGATCCGCAAGCTCACGATCCAATACCAATTCTGAGTTACCTGTACCTTTGAATTCCTCAAAGATCACCTCGTCCATACGGCTTCCGGTGTCGATCAAGGCCGTACCAATAATAGTCAGCGATCCACCTTCTTCCACGTTACGAGCTGCACCAAAGAAGCGTTTTGGTCCGCGCAACGCGCCTGCTTCGATACCGCCAGAAAGTGTTTTTCCACTCGTAGGCGCCACTGCGTTGTGGGCGCGAGCCAAACGTGTGATGGAGTCCAGAAGGATCACCACATCTTGCCCGGCTTCA
>JAURGV010000177.1 GCA_030833605.1 Rhodothermales bacterium | reverse complement strand
ACAGCGGCGCGCCCAAAATGCCCGTCTTCGGTAATGACTTCAACTTCTACCGTTGGGTTACCGCGGCTATCAAAAATTTGCCTTGCGTGGACATCTGAAATCAAAGACATGAGGGAATCAATATAAAGTGATGGTAACGTGGAGCCCGTTATGTGGCTGGGCGAAATTTCGGGACTAATTTGGCCAATACCAATACGTGCAACGGTTTTCGCGCGGTATTCGAAGCAGGAAAATGGGTAAGAGGGAGGGGGACGAAGTGAACAACCGGGAGAAAGTTATCGGTCTTCGTGAGGGTGGCGAATAAAAAAAGCGGGGTCGTGCTTGTGCACGACCCCGCTTTTCATCTAAATCCTGTGCCAAAAGGCACCATCAACCTACCGCACAGTAGTTGATTCGCCTATCCAGGTGTAACACCCATAATCGACAGTGTAGCGATCTCCCGGATTCCAGTTTTTGAAAAACTTGTCTTCAGCGGTTGGGAAGAATCTACGGATGTTGTTAACTCGTTGGCGCGCTTGGTTTTTGAGTGCATCCATTTCAGCAACCGATGCCGCTTTATCAAAATAGTCAGCAGCCAACCAGTACACGGCGCGGTCTTCACGTTCAAACGACCCACAACCTTGAACAGCAGTTACATATAGGTCACCAACGGCAATTAGAGCCTGCACATAGGTAGGATCCGCTTTGAGACTAGCTAGGAATTGTGATCTGGCATTGGCTAACCGACCTTCCTGTTGGTGTGCAATTCCGATGTTGAAATACACTTCTTTTGCCGCTTCCATTCCACCGGGCATTTTCAAGGATTCGGTATACAAGCGAATTGATTCTGCAGTGTCTCCGTCGTCCAAACGCATTTTGCCAACGGTTCTGAACAAGCGGGAAGTCGGTGAAACCTTCATCACGGATTCAGCCATTTCATAGGCGCGATCGCGCATGCCTTCCTGCATATAAAGCTGTAGCAATTCCGCCTTCATTTCGTCGTTTTCAGGCTTTTTCTCTATTTGGCCTTCCAAAAACGAAATGCGTTCGCCTGGAGAAGTGAACAACTGACCGCGCCAGTTTTCTAAAATACTGGTAACTTCAGCGTTGCCTGCAAAATCAGTTTCTACGCGGTCCATAAAGTCAACAGCATCGGCTTTGTTGTCTTTGGATACCATGTCATAGATAATGAAGTTGATATAGTAAGCCTGCAAGCGAGTATGGTCTAACTCGTACACTTCCAAATAAATGGGCCCAACTTCGCTCTGCAATTCAGGGAAAAGTTCAGCATTGCCTTGAATGAAGCGTCCTTTGTTGAACGTCCACTCATACAGGTCAAATTCAATCCCTGCAACGCTCATGGCTTCAGGTGATGTATTGTACGCTACCATGGCGCTATCCAGCCAGCTTCTTTTTTCTGCGCCGTCTTCAGAGGCTTTCGAAAGGCCTTCATACAATTCAACGGAGCGACGGAAATTGCGATCTGAATTGGTTGGGTACGCTGGTGCACAACGAAGAATCCATCGCAAATAAGGCAGTGCTGTATCAAAACTCTCGTTTTTGAAGTCTTCGGCATACAAGCTGTAATTCATAGGAATATCGTCCTGATTACATTCTTGTTGTGCCATCGCCACATTGATGGAGGCCAATGTGCTCCACATAAGGCCTAATAGCATCAGGCTAAGGGAGAAAGTGGTTGGATTTAGATGTCGTTTATACATGGTTGCGGTATTTTTTCGATATCCAATCAAGCCCCACATTGCGCTGAGAAGTGATTGGTTCAAGTCTATGTTCAAAGTTTAAAGTTTTTAACCTAAAGGAGGGCGCTCAAACCAGCGCTCCCCAAAGTTTAGGTTCAGACCAAATCGAACATATCGATCTTGGATGAGACCGTTCGAGGTAGTACCTCGCTGTCCCACATCTAGATTAAAGTCAATTGTCGTGCCAGGAATGAGCGAAGGAATGCTTAGGCCCCCTGTAACCCCAATTGAGCGGATATTTTCACCGTCAATGGGTGCGATATAGGACTGCTCCGTATAGAATCCAAGACGATAGGCAATCCGTGATGACCATGGCGCAAAGGGGCGACGAGCCGCAGGCCAAAATTCAGCACCTGCAGAAGCGCGAACGCGATCGGAAGCGACGGTCTTACCGCTTTCGGAGAGGCCAGGGAATTCAAAATCGCTTTTGAAATTGCTCCATTTCTCGAGTTCAACGTCGGCCACAATAGTCCATTTAGGTGCCGGTGAGTAAGCAAGTCCTAGGCCTATGCCTATGGGAAGGGTCACACTCCCGTCCGTCACCGTACCCAAGGTGTCGCGATCCTGTCGATCAACCAATGAGCGTGTTCGGGTTCCTGAGAGGTGAGTGGGTAAGTGAATGGTACCGCTCACCACGAGGCCTTGATTAGTTGGCATTCCAGGTAGTGCATAGCGAAAACCTGCCAATGCTGAAATACCACTAAGCCGGGTAGAAGAAACAACAGATCGATCTGTAAAAGAAGGGGAGTTAAAAAGCGTCTGTTGGTAATCCTCCATGATTCCAAAAATGAAATCGGCGGTCAATCCAACATGCAGGTTGGTATTCACACGGTGCCCAATTCCGGCCGAAATGCTCTGCAATCCTCCGTTTCCTTTGAAACTGGTCACAAAAGGAGCTTGGCTCCTGTTTTCTGGATCATCCGCAACAGACGACTCAACATCGACACGGTAGTTGACTCTGGTATAAGGGGAAAAAGAAAACCCTAAGCCGGTTACAGCGCTTTTAAGCGGAAAGCCGAAATTAAAGCCGCTCGCAGAGCCCGATCCCAAACGGCCACTGGTTACGCCTTCGGCCGACGCGGTTATGGTTTCATACGTCATTCCGCCCGAAAAACGGGTAAGATACTGGTCACTAAAGGACGCCGGATTGGCTGTGTTTAGATATTGTCCTGATGACAACGCTAATCCGCCTCCGCCTAATGCCTGGTTTTTGGACGACGTAAATCCTTTTCTAAGTCCCAATCCAAATCGGGAGTAAATTGACCCATCGGTTTGACTTTGGGCTAGCGATTCTTGGGCCGTGATAGAACCAACGAGCGCCAATCCTAGAATCAGCAAACAAAGCCGAAACATGTTTTTACCTTTCGAAACGTGGAGCATGATGCTATTTGATGGGCGTGTATGTAATGACTGCTCTAGGACCGAAAGTTGCTGGAAGTCCCTTTTTAAATGCCAAAAAGTCTACTGAGCTGGATTCGTTCGGAAAATACAATTCGAACCGATCGAGCTCAGAATCCGCCAAATTGGCGCTTTGGACTATATTTGCAAGGGCAGAAGCATCAAAGGTGAGGGTCCCGTCTTCAAGAACGTCAGCGGTCGAAACATTGAGACGCGTCTTGTTGTCAAGCGCGACGGCTCTGAGACCGATTCGGGTAACTCCAGGACGAACAAATCCCGCTGGGTACATGGAAGAAAGGTCTTCGGAATTCAACCGGAAAATCACTCGGTGAATCGCCACCTGTCCGAGCTCATCGTTTTTAATCGGAAAACGCATAGACAATGAGTTTGAAGCCCCGTCTCTCACAATATGTACGTTTCCATTTGAACTCGAAGGAGACCCGGAGTAAGCCGAGAAAACTTTCGACATGGAGAAATTAACAGTATCCCCAGGAACGGAAGAAGCACGCATAGAAGACCCGCTGAAGTGAGCCCCCAAAATAGCGTCTCCTTGTGTTGCCCTGATGGCAAAGCCGTTGAACAGGTCCGAAAAGGTCGTGCTCTTAAGGATTGAATTGTTTCTAGAGATCCAGTTAGATGGTAATGGGATGTACACCATGCCCTTAGTGGCTTCCAGGGAAGCCGTAGTTACCAAAACACTTGCAGCTAGTGTGGTATCGGAGCGTGCGCCTACGAGCGGCCAATCTGCATTAATATCATAGATGGAAATGGTGACCGGCTGTGTGGAATCACCGTAGACGTAGTCAATGTTTAGCGCCAGGTCTGCAAAGGAGACGTTTCCAGCTCTAAATGCGGCGGTCACATTGGATGAGGGGATGAAATCAACAAAACCGCTCATGGTGAACATTCCAGCTGCCGGGTCTGCGACCTGGCCAAACAAGGAACGAAAGGCGCCTTCGGTACTGGTTCCAAGCGTTATATCTGCTGTGCCATCAACGGCTGCATACGACGTTCCGAGTGTTACAACATTGGTTTCGCCCGATTCGGCACCAACCAAGTCTAGACCGATGGGAGAGGGATCATCGCAGGCGCTGACAACCAATAAAAGTGCAAGAATGGCACTGATCGGGATCTGAAAGCGGTTTGTCATTAACTATACTAAAAGAAATTAAAGAAGATGATCACAGAACGAAACGAATTGACATTTTCGTATGCAGAAGAATCCCACCTTGTTTCTAGTGGAAAGGGTAAAAAGAACCGTATTCGTCAAATAGTCAATTACGCGGGGACACCGCTGATAACGGTTTCGTAAACGGCTACTGCCTCGTTCATCTCCATTTCTTTGTCGCCAGAGAAACTTGGGAAGTCTTTTTGGTCCAGCATAGAAGGCGGGTAGATCACGGAATCAGAGAACCGTTTGCCAACATCTACGGGAGAACCCCCAATTAAGTCTTCGTGCCTAGCCATGCTAAGCGAATCAAACGATTCCTCAGTAAAACGGGTATCGAAGTTAACCAATTCCGGCGTATAGACGATTTTAGCGTCTTTGAACAATTCATCGTCGCCAAATTCGGTCCTTAATACATACGGAACCATTCCACTGAGCCAGCCAAATGAGTGCACGATATCCGGCTGCCAGCCCAAATTTCGAATGGTGCGGATCACACTGCGAGCGTAAAACGCCGATCGCTCAAGGTTATCATCGAAAACATTGCCTTGCTTGTCGGCAAAAATCCCTTTTCGCTTGAAATAGAAATTGTTATCCATGAAATACACCTGGAGGCGAATTCCAGGAATAGACGCGACTTTAACCCGTAGCGTTTCCGTTCTGCTTCCTAGGGTGATTTCGCTGCCAGAAAGGCGAATGACTTCGTGCAGTCTGTTTTTACGTTCGCTAACGGTACCGTAGCGAGGCATGATGATTCGCGTTTCAAAACTTCCTGACTCGTGAAGGGACTCTGGAAGGCTTCGCACAAGCTTCGAAAGCTCGGATGTTGCTGAAAAAGGGGCAACTTCACCAGTAATGAACAGAATCCTCATCGAGTTGGCCATACTTGAGTCAATTTAGTGGACAGGGCGTATTCACTTTTCGAGTGTTCTGGGCGAATTCGAAAAAATGA
>JAURGV010000176.1 GCA_030833605.1 Rhodothermales bacterium | reverse complement strand
CGTCGTTGTGCTTCCTACGATTCCATTGGGTGTCCACACGCAACAACGGGATCTTGCACTGACCCTCAACATCAACCCGTCCACGCAATCCATCCTGCTCGCCGATTTGATCACGAGTTTGGAAGATGCCGGTGTCGGCAAATTGCTGATTGTTAACGGACATGGCGGCAACGACTTCAAGCAGACCATTCGAGAACTGCAAGCCGAGACGTCTGTGTTTTTATGTACCACCAATTGGTGGTCGGCCGTCTCCGGATTGGACTATTTCGAACACGTCGGCGATCATGCTGGCGAGCTCGAAACCAGTGTAATGATGCACGTGGCTCCAGAATTGGTGCGACCGTTGGACGAAGCTGGCCCTGGGGATGAACGAAAGTTTAAGATTTCCGCATTGCGTGAATGCGCCGTTTGGGCGCCGCGGCAGTGGTCCGAAGTGACCCACGATACCGGCGTTGGAAACCCGTATAAATCAAATCCAGACAAAGGAAAATCTTTTGTGGACGCGGTTACCGACAAGCTGGCTCTTTTCCTGGTCGAACTATCGGCCGCGAACCCGCACGACATGTATGAATGATCGCTCCTCGCTGCTCACGCATTTAGAGTGTGCAAAATGTCATCACATTGTCGATGCCTTTTCCTTAGTTAATCTTTGTCCCGTTTGTGCCAAGCCGCTTTTAGCTCGGTACGACCTGAAGAAAGCCGCTGCTGCCATCGACCATAGAAACCTGTCGGATCGCCCCCAAAGTGTGTGGCGCTTTCCTGAGTTGCTTCCTGTTCGTAATCCCTTGTGCCGCATGTATTTGGGAGAAGGAGGGACGCCCTTGATTCCGGCCACTCAACTGGGGGCAAGCGTTGGGCACGAGCATCTTTTTATTAAAGAAGAAGGCTTAAACCCAACCGGATCGTTCAAGGCGAGGGGATTGGGGGTGGCCGTATCCTGCGCGCTGGAACGCGGCGCCAAAGCGTTATCCATCCCTTCGGCTGGCAATGCGGCCGGAGCCATGAGCGCTTATGCGGCTCGCGCGGGACTAAAAGCGCATGTTTTCATGCCCAAAGACGTTCCTGAGTCGTTTGTAGTAGAGTGTCAGGTATTGGGGGCCGAGGTGACGCTGGTCGATGGTTTGATTAATGATGCGGGAAAAGCGGCCGCCAATCACCCGGATGCAGCGAATCGATTCGACGTCTCCACCTTGAAGGAGCCCTATCGTATTGAAGGCAAGAAAACGATGGGGTACGAAATCGCGGAACAGTTTAATTGGGAATTACCCGACGTGCTTATTTATCCGACCGGCGGCGGCACGGGATTAATTGGTATGTGGAAGGCATTTGACGAGATGGAAGAAATGGGCTGGATTTCGACCAAAAGGCCTCGGATGGTTTCGGTTCAAGCCAGTGGCTGCGCGCCAATCGTTCGCGCGTTTCAAAGCGGTCTTGGCGAAGCGAAACTGTGGGAAAATGCATCTACCGATGCCGGTGGCCTGCGCGTACCCGGTGCGATCGGTGATTTCCTGATTCTAGACGCCCTTTACCAGAGTCACGGCACAGCGCTCACTGTTGAGGATCATGAAATGAAAGAAGGCGCTCGTCGAATGGGGCTAGCGGAAGGCGTGTTTGTTTCACCAGAAGGGGCGGCTACGTTTGTGGCTTTTGAAAAATTATTTCAATCAGGATGGATTCTACCCGAAGAAACCGTCGTCTTATTTAACACAGGGTCTGGGCACAAATATTACAATTTGTGGGCGGACTGAAACGCTACGGCTAGATTTTCGGGCGTCGCTCAAACGTGTTGACGCTCACCACTCAAACGTACATGGTTATGATTCAAATCCTTACACCCACCATCAATCGGACGTGTCGTCTCGCGTTGATTATGGTCATTTCACTCCTCTTTGCAGCTCAAGCAAATGCGCAGCGTTTCGGAGCGCAACCAACAGGACCAGACTTTCCGAGCACCGACCCGGTTCTTAAAGCTATTTGGGAAGAGGGGATGGAAAATTCCCAGATCTATGACCTTTCTCAGTATTTGTCTGACGTTATTGGGCCGCGCCTTACCGGAGCACCCGGTCATAAAGAAGCCGTTGATTGGGCTGTTGAACAGTTGAAAGGTTGGGGCGCCGAAGCGCAGGCTGAACAATATGGCACGTGGAGAAGCTGGGAGCGCGGTGTTTCGCACATCGACTTGATTGAACCTCGTGTTCGGTCGCTTGAAGGCACGATGCTGGGTTGGAGTGCAAGCACAAACGGGCCTAAAGAGGGCGGCGTGGTGCTACTTCCGGAAGTAGACGGAGAGGCCGCTTTTCGGGCCTGGCTACCGAAAGCCAAAGGGATGTTTGTAATGCTTACGCAGGCAGAAGCCAGTTGCCGACCCGCTTCTTCATGGGAAGAGCACGGACCACGGGGCGCCGTTGACAAATTCAATGCGGATCGCGCGGCAGCTCGTGATGCATGGACCGCACGTATCGATGCCATTGGGATGGAACGTCAAGACATTATTGATGCCCTGGAAAGTGCCGGAGTCGCTGGGTTCTTTACCAACTACTGGACCGGTTCATGGGGTACCGAACGCATCTTCCCGATGACCTATTCCTTCCGCGCTATGAACCGTAAAGCAGCTGCTTTTAACCTAAGCTGTGAAGACTATGGTTTGGTCTATCGCTTGGCTGAAAACGGACAGGGCCCCAAAGTCAGGGCGGTTGCCGATTCTAAAGAATTGGGCGAAAAGCCGGTATTTAATGCGGTCGGCATGATCCGCGGCACGGAATTGCCCGATGAATACGTGCTCCTTTCGGCCCATTACGACTCATGGGATGGCGCATCCGGGACAACCGACAACGGTACCGGCTCAGCGACCATGTTGGAAGCTATGCGGATCTTGAAAAAAGTGTACCCCAATCCAAAACGAACCATCGTAGTTGGTCTGTGGGGTGGGGAGGAGCAAGGCTTGAACGGTTCTCGTGGCTTTGCGGCAGACCATCCGGAGATCGTTTCGGGTATGCAGGCTTCGTTTAACCAAGACAACGGTACAGGTCGCGTTGCCAGCGTATCAACGCAAGGACTATTGGGCGCGGGAGAGCACTTTGCCCGTTGGTTTGCCCAAATGCCGAATGTGTTGGTCGGCGATATTGATTTGAACGTTCCCGGAAGCCCTGGAAGCGGTGGGTCGGACTACGCATCCTTTATTTGCGGTGGCGCCCCGGCGTTTTCCTTGTCGGCAACGTCGTACGACTACGGCACAGCCACTTGGCACACCAATCGGGACACCTTGGATAAGATCGCATGGGACGATATTAAAGGAAATGCGACCATAGTAGCCTATTTGACGTATTTGGCATCGGAAGATAGCCGCATTAGCCGCGAACAGCGCGACCTGGGCACGGATCCACGCACCGGCGAACAGCGCGCATGGCCCGAATGCCAGCTTCCTGCTCGCGAAACCTCGGAGCGGTTTAAATAGAGATCCATTTAGGTTTAAACAGATTTCTGTAGCTCAATCCTACTTAAAGGGGGCGCGACACTTTGTGTCGCGCCCCCTTTTTTAATGCTCATCGCAGCTATAAGGCTCGCTTTCTACGTGGAAATCTTTCTACTTGGAAATAGAAACGCTTAGTTTTGGCCAAGCATATTGCCACGCTGCTGTTTACGGCGAGGATTGTTTAACACGCGAGGCGTTTCCCTTGTAAACTTGCCGCCTTCCTTATAGACTTCGCCATCTTTCATCACAAACTGAACGCCACGTAAAGCTTCAATGTCGTCGAGTGGATTATGGTACATCGCAATGATGTCGGCGTTTTTACCCACTTTAATCTCGCCAGAGTTGGCGCCCAAAAGGTCTGCGCCGTTCATCGTAGCCATCTGAAGAATAAACGCATTGGGGAAGTCAGCGTCGACATAGCTTCTTAGAAAGTCCAGCGTCTGCTCGCCCCGTGTGCGACCTTCTTCGTAATAGACCGCGTCGGATCCAAAAGCGAGTTTAACCCCGATTTTTCTAGCCCTTTTGTTTCGATCGACATTGGCCTGATAACGTGTTTCGCCAATGCGGGCAGCTGGAAAGTCTGTTCCAACCAGATACGTGCCGTGATCCTTCATAAGTTGGAGCGTTTCGTCCGAAATTTGCCATCCATGTTCGATGGAATCAACTCCTCCTAAAACAGCATTGCGGATACCTTCGTCGCTCATGGCGTGCGACATCACTTTGACTCCCATATCATGCGCTTCGTCAACAGCTACGCGTACATCTTCTTCTGAATAGATATAGGGCTGGTTATCAATGATGAGTTTCAAAAAGGTGGCGCCATAATGCACGTTTTCCCGCACCGCCCGAACCAACTCGTCGTGTGAGTCTGCGTACAAATACTCCGGATTACCAAGCCCTGGTTTTTCGGGCTGCATTTGGAACTGGCCACCAAACGGCGCGATCATGCGGCCAGCTGTCACCATGTTTGGGCCAGGAATCCAGCCTCCTTCAATGGCTCTGCGAAGCGTTACGTCGCCATACAAGCCATTGTTGCCCGTGTCTCTCGCCCAAACAAACCCTGCCTCGATCATGGAGCGGGCCATTTGCGTGCCTTGTGCGACGCGCATGGACGTATCCTCGATCAGTGAGGCGTAGTAATACGAACCAAAATCGTTAATATCAGACCCATCCATCTCCATAAGAGCCAGGTGGGTGTGGGCATCAATCAAGCCGGGCATTACATATTGATCCGAAAGATCAATCACAGGGGTACCATCGGGCGCTACCACGCGATCTCCAACGGCTGTAATTTTTCCATCTTCGACCAAAATGGACTGGTTGTCTTTGACGGTGCCAGAGGCCACATCAACCAGGTGACCGGCTTTGATGACAACGGTCTGAGCTGAGGCAGGCATAAGAATCAAGCCCGCGAGAAGGGTGAAAAAAGCGAACGGTTTCATAAAACATCTCCGATAGTATGGGAGACACGATTTATGAAACCATTCGCACACATACAAGAGCCTGACTCTTAAACAACAAAAAACGCTCCCCAAATGCATTGGAGAGCGTTTTTAAAGCTCGGTCGAAATCAAATACGATCCCGCTCAGCGAATATACTATGGTGCCCAGGACTGGACTCGAACCAGCATGCCCTTTCGAGCACCACCCCCTCAAGGTGGCGCGTCTACCAATTTCGCCACCTGGGCAATTGTTCACGATACATCAGCATCGTAAACAAATAGTGGCGCAATAATACATCATTTGGCAACAGTGCGGAAGGGGGTTTGATCTTTTCATTCACACTTCAACAGTTCCATGCCCAAAG
>JAURGV010000175.1 GCA_030833605.1 Rhodothermales bacterium | reverse complement strand
CGATGTAGAAAGCGGATCCTGGTCCATTTGCTGACCCGATGCCGTTCCCGCAGACATTCCTATTAAAAGCAGGGCCCACAATGTGGTCTTAAGGGAATTCCAGGGCATGGATAGCTGAGGCAGATGAATATTCTTGACGGAACCGATGCTGGTGCAACGTTGAGAAAATCTGTCGGATCCAACCAAAGATCAACTAGCTATGTTAGTTGGCGAGCCGACGCAGTCTGCGGAACGAAAAGTCATCGAAAATATCAGTCAAAATGCCTTTGTCAATATTTTCTCCCTTGACATCCACCGACACGACAAAGCGGTTTTCTACAATGGCCACGCCTTGAGTGGCTGTTTGGGTACCATCGTACTGAGCCGATTCAAACCCTGGATAACCACCAAACTTGGTCGTCTTTTCAAACCCGTTCGAATCTTCGTTATCAATTTTCCGATCGACCCAATCAAACCCCATGGCCGTTAGACCTTTCATGGTTCCAAGGTCAATGATAGCAATTTCCAACGTGGAGCCGTTGTCGTCTGTGTAGTGCGATTCCAATTGAGAAAATCGTATTCCAAGGGCACTTTTATTGGATCCGTCTTGCGAGTCCATTTCAAAGCCGGCCACGCTCTGTGGGACTAACTCCTTAAACTCACGGTAGTCTACTACGGTGACTTTCGAGTCTTCTTTGAGACGAGCGCCGATTTTTTCCAGTGTTTCTCCAACCGCAGCCAATCCTGTTTGGACAGAATGCTCAATTTCTCGACGAAGTTTTTCGATTTCCTCTTCGTTTAAATGCCGGTCAAGCTTGTCTTCAATTTTTTCTTGAATCCGTTCAAGGTCCTCTTGGTTGCGCTCTATGTTGCGCTCCAAATCGTCCGTGATGTCTTCGAGTTCGCGCTCAAAATCGTCGGCAGCCTCTTCGTTGGATCGGACGATCTCGTCACGCCCCGAATTTCGTTCTTCAGAACTACGGCGCTCCGTTGAGGTGTCACCGCATCCGAAAAACATCCCTGCCCCCAGCCCGAGCAAGCATACCAAAGCGAAAAATTTACGTGTACCGCGCATATAGCTTCCAGTAAAGAAAAACAGGCCCAATCCGCGTAAGGAAAAGGCTAAAAACAGCTTCTTTTTAAGAATACGTAGGACGGTCAAAAAAGTGACGTTCGTAAACGATCACTTACATACTTCTACGATATTGTCCGCCTACTTCAAATAAAGCATGGGTGATATCGCCCAATGAACACACGGTAACCGCGTCCATTAATGCTTCAAACGTGTTTTCTCCTTTCCTCGAAACCGATTTTAGCCGGGTTAACGATTCTGCACCGTCTTGTGGATTGCGCGCTTGAAAGGCTCTCAAGTTGCTGATCTGCCTATTTTTCTCCAAGTCCGTAGAACGCATCAATTCAACCAGCTCACCGTGTGCATGATCGCCTTCGGTAGCCGAACGGAATGTGTTTACCCCGATAATGGGAAGCTCACCCGACAATTTCTTTCGTTCATAAAACAAGCTTTCTTCCTGAATTTTCGAACGCTGATACATGGTTTCCATAGCGCCCAATACGCCACCACGGTCATTAATGCGCTCAAATTCAAGCAATACCGCTTGTTCAACTAAGTCGGTCAGTTCATCAATGATATAACTGCCTTGCAATGGATTCTCGTTCATGGCGAGACCCAGTTCATTGTTGATGATCAATTGAATGGCAATGGCTCTGCGAACACTTTCTTCTGTTGGAGTGGTAATCGCTTCGTCATATGCATTGGTATGCAACGAGTTACAGTTGTCATAGATAGCCATTAACGCTTGCAGCGTAGTCCGGATATCGTTGAACTGAATTTCTTGGGCGTGCAAACTTCTACCAGAAGTTTGAATATGATATTTGAGTTTCTGGCTACGGTCGTTAGCGCCATACCGATCCCGCATGGCAACAGACCAAATACGTCTAGCTACGCGGCCAATCACCGAATACTCCGGATCCATCCCGTTGGAAAAGAAGAACGACAGGTTTGGGGCAAAATCGTCAATGTTCATTCCCCGAGCCAGGTAATACTCAACAAACGTAAAGCCGTTTGAAAGGGTAAAAGCCAATTGGCTGATAGGATTGGCCCCCGCTTCGGCAATGTGGTATCCGGAAATAGAGACCGAATAAAAATTGCGGACCTGATGGTCGATAAAATACTGCTGAACGTCTCCCATCATTCTCAGCGCAAATTCGGCAGAGAAAATGCAGGTGTTTTGAGCCTGATCCTCTTTTAAAATGTCGGCTTGAACCGTTCCGCGTACTACCTGGAGCGTATTTTTACGAATCGATGCATAGGTTTCTGGATCCAAAAGCCCCCATTCGACCAATTGTTTTCCGTACGTGCCCAGCAATCCAAGGCCTTTGCCGTCGTGTGATGACGGAAGCGAAGATTCTGGTCCGGAAGGTCCGGTAGGCGAGTACGAAGGCGCTTCAGGGCCCAGTTTTGCAGCAATTTGTTTCGAAATGGTTTCCCATTGACCGTTCGAACGGAAGTGTTTTTCTATCTGCTGATCGATTGCCGTATTCAAAAACATCGCCAACAGCATGGGAGCAGGACCATTGATGGTCATGGATACACTCGTACTCGGATCGGCCAAGTCGAATCCCGAATAGAGTTTCTTCATGTCGTCCAGCGTACAAATGGAAACCCCTGCGTTGCCCACTTTGCCATAGATATCGGGACGCTCGTGCGGATCGAATCCATACAAGGTGACCGAGTCAAAGGCCGTTGAAAGGCGTTTTGCGGGAAGGCCGTCGGAAACAAGGTGAAAACGCCGATTGGTGCGCTCGGGGCTTCCTTCTCCTGCAAACATACGAGTAGGGTCTTCGCCCGTCCGTTTGAAAGGAAACACGCCCGCAGTAAAAGGGAAGTAACCGGGTAAGTTTTCTAAGAGCGCGAACCGAAGCCGTTCGCCCGGATCTTGCGTTTTGGGCAGGGCGACTTTTGGAATTTTATTTCCGGAAAGAGAGGTAGTGTAAAGAGGAACGGTAAAAGCGCGTCCTCGCACATCATAGGTGTATTCATCTTGGGTATACGCCTGTGCAAGTGGTTCCCATCCTTCAATAATAGCCCGTGATGTGGGTGTTAATTTATCCCACCACCGGGCCGACATTTTGGTGAGCCTTTCTTCCATAAAAGCTCGGTCGTCGTGATCCCAATCCTTGATTTGCTGCAAAGAACCGGCGACCTGACCCCACTTGCGAGCAATTTCTATTTGGGACTCGGCGGTTTGCCGATAGGAGTGACAGACATCCGAAATATCTCCCAAATACCGCTGTCTTCTACCTGGAATTAAGGATTCTTCATCCCCACTTTTCACGCCGATAGGCTGGGCGCTGTACTTGGTACTTGACCGATTAAAGGAGTACCGTGTGTTGAGTTGGTTTAAGAGGGTTAAGTATAAATTGGTAACGCCCGTGTCGTTAAAATGAGACGCCATGGTTGGGAAAACCGGCATGTCGTCAACGGAAACATCAAACAGCATTTTGTTGCGCTGCATCTGTTTACGAACATCTCGAAGGGCGTCTTGGCTTCCTCGTTTCTCAAATTTGTTTAGAGCGACCAAGTCGGCAACGTCCAGCATACCAATTTTTTCGAGCTGCGTAGGGGCGCCAAATTCTTGGGTCATTACGTAGATCGAAAGATCGGTCATGTCCGAAATTTCAACATCGCTTTGTCCAATACCAGCGGTTTCTAGGATGACGAGATCAAAACCAGCTGCACGGCACACTTCAATAGATTCTCGAAGCGCCTCGGAAGTAGCCTTGTTCGCCTGTCTGGTAGCAAAGGAGCGCATATAAACCCGACCGTTAGCCATTTCATAGATAGCGTTCATTCGAATTCTATCTCCTAATAGCGCTCCACCGGTTGACCTTTTGGTTGGGTCTACAGACAAAACAGCGATCGACAGGTCGTCAAAGTCGGTAACAAACCGGCGAACCAGTTCATCGGTTAGAGTAGACTTACCGGCTCCTCCTGTACCCGTTATGCCTATCGTGGGAACGGGAGACGCAATGGTGGAGGCTCCATCGCCACCGGCCCTTGATAATTCCACTAGGGAGATAGACCGCGCAACGCCCAACGGATCCGCTTCGTTGGCTTTATACGCAAACGACTCCACGGAGAAGTCGCATTGCTCCATCATATAATCAATCATCCCGCGCAGCGCCATAGTCAGGCCGTCTTCAGGAGAAAAAATGCGAGAAACCCCATAAGCATGGAGCTCTTCAATTTCGTGAGGCACGATTACACCACCGCCGCCTCCAAATATCTTAATGTGGGAAGCTCCGCGCTCTTTGAGCAAGTCGACCATGTATTTGAAATACTCCATATGGCCTCCTTGGTAAGAGGAGATGGCAATTCCCTGGACGTCCTCCTGAATGGCCGTGTCTACAATCTCTAGAACGGATCGGTTATGACCTAAATGAATCACTTCAGCTCCAGCGGATTGAAGTACCCTTCGCATGATGTTAATCGCGGCATCATGACCATCAAACAAACTCGCTGCCGTAACAAAACGGACCGGATATTTGACTTCGTAGTTTTTCGGGTCAGGACTGGAAATGGAAATTTTGGGGTCCATGGCAGGAATAATTCAAATAGACAGGCCCAAACTCAATGAATTTGGGTGTTGAATAAGAAGAAAAGCGCTTCCAATAGCGATGAATACGCTTTGGCGGGTTTCAGGTTTTGATTGGGGAATGATTTATTCGCAAGGTTCAGGTCCGCCTGGTGCGGATTTGTATTCCGAGTCAGGCATCTGCTCCTAAAAAGCGACTGCCGATACCCAATTATCGCTTATAACATAGCGTGCATTCCATACCTCGCCATCTGGATCTGCTATTTTAGCGGATTGGGAATCCGTATCAATGGAGAGAAGGACTTTGCGCGGCGCGTGCCTTAATCCCACCCCCATGGCTTTTAAAACGGCTTCTTTCAAGGTCCAACAAACAAACAATCGATGCGAGTCGGGAATGGGCAAGGAATGAATGTGGTCCTTTTCATCTTCTCCCAAAATGTGCTCGAGGAGGGTGTCCGGTTTAGTCCGTACTTCTTCTAAATCGATTCCAATGCGAACGGGAGCCACCGTCGCTAGAGCTTGATTTCCCGAATGAGCCAACGAAAGGTGCAACTGGCTTTCTGGACACGTTATTTGGCCGGAAGATTCAAGGTGCAGGGGCACCAAGTTGGGGGCAACGTTCAGATGTTCTGCAAGGAGCGAGCGTAGCGCAACGCGGCCGAGGGTGAATCCCTTTTGGCGGCCTGGATGAGA
>JAURGV010000174.1 GCA_030833605.1 Rhodothermales bacterium | reverse complement strand
AGCCAATGGCCTTACACTTACCCGCAACAATCTCTTCTTCTACCTCCTTGACGCTAAAGGGACGATTCTGCCACCCCGCAACATAAGGATCTTTCTTTGCTCCCAGCGGAGTTAGCGGCCAATCAAACGGGATGTAATCAAGGCGAATTTCACCGGGCTTCAACTGTTGATTCACGTCTTTCATGCGGATTCCTGGACCTCTACTTTAAAGTTTTTATCAGCAAAACTCTGCTCTTTCACCAATGAATAAGCATGGAGATGCATCATGGTGGGCAGATAAAAACAATCCCCATCATCCGCACTGGCCATGCGAACCATGAGGCTATTTATCCACTCACCTACGGAAACATGGATGTCCATAGGTCTTGGAATTGAGCGTCTCTTTATCCTACGGCTGGAAATTCAGGGGGTAATTATCCGTTCCTTAAGATAAGCTAGTCTCATTGGACTCATTCAAAACTATTATTTTTTATATCAGTCTCCCCCTCCGGCTTGTACCACGGAGCCCTTAGTTCCATGGCGCCACCCAAATCTTTGGAGGCACCCGTCTGAAGCTCAGGATCAATTGGGTGTTCGATGTAGATCGGCTTGTTCTTCTCTTTTAGTTCCAATTCGGCAGCAACACGATTGTCAAATTCAATCATGTCAAGACGAGCCTTCAGCTTGGCCTCAAACCAAACCCGCTTCCACCACTTGACGAGCTCTTTGATGATGTCGTCAAACAAGGTCCGCATCATACTCACCAACTTCCTCGATTTGCTTGTAGTACTCTTCTACTATTTTGTACCAGTCTTCATGTAAAAGATTTAAAAAATTCCTGGAGATCTTGAAAACTTGAGTGCGTACTGGCGTTGAGACCAAGATTGCAGCCTGCTGAACTTTTATACCCAAAGTCTGGGTAATAGCAATGTCGTAAGCCGCAAGTTGCTTGCAAGTTTTTTTAAATTTCAGGTGACCGCCCAAGAGGTCTCTCCATTCAGGCGAACCCTTCTCCAAGTCCTTGGGCCATTTACGGCTGTAAGGTTTGACGCTGGTTTTCAAGTCAGCAAGAGTAAGCTTGTTACCAACCACGCCAATGATGTCAGGAGCACCAGCCCAGGCACGTCCATGATCATCGCAACCCCAGACACGAGCAACGTCGTCGGCGCCAATAGTAAAATCAAACTTGTCAAGTAACGGCGATTCCGCCCAAAGGACCTCCGAGAACTGGTCCAGTATCGGCGGCATACCAGCCCAAAATTCCCCGTATTCCGCAGGAATTTCTGGATTTTTATTCCCTTTGAGGTACTGTTCCATGCCGTAGTGAACGGCAGTACCACGATCTGCGGCAGCCTCCTTAACACCCGGATTATTCTTGGACCACATCTCCAGCTTGCGTTTGTTCGCTTCCGATGCGGTTTCTGAGATGATTGTCGTAACCGAAGGAGCCGGTCCCGTTGGCAGCGGAGTGACATAGTGACGTCGACCGTTAAGCGTAATTCGTGCAGGACCCTGATTTAATCGGGTTAATTTGTCGCGCCACTTTGTAACCACAGCCAAAGTTTTGTATATTACAAATATCTTACCCAACAATTAACAAAAGTGAAATGAAGGATTTTTTTATTGCGATCAGCGTCCTTCTTGGGGCAATGCTTACTATCGTGGGCATTGACGCCTACGTCTTTTTCAACGAGGTTGCATCTCGACGATGAACAAATTTTTTCTTTGGATCAAAGGCTACGCCTCGTGTTTTGGCTGGGTGTTTTCCGTTGTGTGGGAATTTCTCCTGGAGTACTGTACCGAAATTCGCTTCTGGCAGAAGCACCACAACTTTGACGACCACATCTGGTATGCAGAACGGGTGAACGGTCGACTAGCGATGATTGTCCTGTCAGTTGTCCTGATCTTAGAATTGGTCTCACACCAATCGATCTGGGACCTAATAAATGTCCATTAAATTAACGCGATTTTATTTTGACTTTGATGAAGAATGTCGTACGGGCTGCACTACCGATCTTGCGTTTATTGACGTAGATACCGGGGAAGCCGACGAAACCGAAGCGGATCTTAAGGAGCAGAACGTGTCTTACATTAGGGTCGATCTTTAAACGGTCTTCAACCATGAAGGTTGACCCAAAAGACATTCATCTGTACGCCGTAGCTCACGACAACAAGCCAATCACCTTTCAAAGCGTCGCCACGATCCATCGTTTTGATGCAACGAATGGTTACAAAAGTGACTTAAATCCATACTGGTCAGAGCTGACGTGTATGGAATGGATGACCCTCGAGTGTCCCCATGAGTTCCGGGGAGTCGCTAACTACCGTCGTTGCTTCACCGACGCGGCTCTCTCCAACTCCCATGACGATGTTCTGTATATTCCCGAACGTTTTTATCTGCACACGTCCGTGGCAGAGCACTGGCACGGCTGCCACTCCCCCACCCACCAAATCCCGAATCAAACCCTGGCGCTCGCCAAAAAACACAAACTTCCCATTCCCGCCGACCTACTCGAAAACTTTTGGAACGGCAACCGACTGCATCCAATCTTGATGCACTACGGTCATAAAGATTTTGTTAAGCGTTTTACTGGTCTACTCTTTTCTTGCATGATGCCCATCTGGGAGACATACAAGGATGAGTACGCGCACCTCGAAGGCTACCCCCAACGCTGGCTTGGTTACTTAACAGAACGGATCCAAAGCGCAATCATCATCAATGCTTCTTATTTTTTTGGCGACATGAAGGTCAAAGAAGCGCCCATCATCATGGTGGAAAACAAAAAAATTCATCCATTTGCCGGTTTAGCGCCTGAACATTTACTGATTAAGGACAAAGATGGCTACCATCATTTTGGACAGATCAACACCCAGCCCGAACCGATGGAAGATACCAACGAAGCCATTGAGTTAATGGCAACGGTTGTTGTAAACGGAGCCGATAATCTCTGGAAACACTACACGTCGATTGATTATCCAGTTGAACGTTACGTAATTGTTAACAATTCCGAGCACCGCTTCCCCGAAGTTACACATACACTCGAAAACATTTGCAACGGTTCCAACACATTTGTCGAAGAAGTAGTTGTCATCAACAACCGACTAAACGCTGGATTCGCTGGCGCTATCAATCAAATCATCAAACAAAACGTTGACTGCAACTATTGGTTTATTACTAACGATGACTGGCATGTTGCACCAGGCGAACTTCAACGTTTAGCCAATCGCCTTCAATATCCCTTCACTGGAATTCTTTGCGAAGTTGGAGATCTTAACGGGTATTCAGCCTTTGTTATGAGTGACGAAATGGTGTCGCGTGTTGGTTTGATGGACGAGAACTTCTACCCCGCTTACTGCGAAGACAATGATCATCGCTACCGCATGAAACTTGCTGGCCTTACCTGGGATCGCCTGCCACTTCAAGCGGATCACGTCATCAGCAGTACGTTGCATAGCCGCCCTGAATTTGAAGAGCGCAACAAAGTAACCTTCCAAAAAAACATTGCTTACTACATTGAAAAGTGGGGGGCGGATCGTGGAATGGAGGTGTTTACAACCCCTTTTAATTCAGGTGCACCCATCGACTACTGGCCGTTTAGACCAGATCGCATCTACGACCAAGCCTGGATGTGAACTATGACCATCAGTATTTACGGCGGCACGGGAATCCTGGGAAGCTACTACAGAAATATTTTCCCCACCCGGCTAATCCCACGAAACCAGTTGGTACCTGAAAGCGATGACGTTTTGTACCTCATCAGTACAACCGACAATTTTTCTTATCGAGAAGATCCGCTGATCGACGTCAACACCAACTTGGTTGCGTTGATGGAGCGCTTGGATCTATGCCGCGCCCACGGAATCCACACATTTAATTTCATCAGTAGTCATTTTGTATACGGGCCAAACCATCGCAAACCACTGGAGTCCGCCGTCTGCGAACCAAACGGCTTCTATTCAGTAACCAAAAGAACCGCTGAGAAGTTGCTGATGGAGTATTGCACCACCTTTGGAATCAAGTGGCGCATCTTACGAATTGGGAATGTGTACGGCGGCCCAGACTCCGGCTCAAACAAAAGAAATGCTTTACATTTTTTGATTAACAAATTAAGAACCAACGCAGAAGTAATGGTTGACCGGGAAGTATCCCGAGATTTTATGCACATCTTTGATGTGTGCGGTGCCATCCATCGCATCTGCACAGACGGAGAATACAACACGATTTACAACGTGGGCACTGGCATTGAAACACGCCTACTTGATTGCGTATACAAAGCCAAACAATTTCTGAACTCAACGTCAGAAATTTATTTGACAGAAACACCGATTGATTATCCGCAAGCCGTACGATTTAGCTTAGACTGCACCAAGCTTCACGACCTGGGCTTTATCCCAAGCATTTCACTCGACGAAGGACTTCAAGATCTATGTTTAAGTCAAAGGTTATGTACTCCGGACCGTACTTTGACGGACAAGAAATTGAAGCAGCAGTCAAGGCCCTGAAGGAAGGGAGCTGGTATCCAGCAGGCGAAGAAGTTGACAAATTTGAAAAACAGTTTTCCAAACGCTTCAACTTCCATTCTTCTTTAATGGTGAACAGTGGCAGCTCTGCCAACCTGGTAATGATCGCCGCCCTCAAAAAATATTTTGAGTGGCCGGATGGTGCCGAGATTATTGTCAGCGTTGTCGGCTTTCCCACCACAGTCAATCCCATTCTTCAGAACGGTTTAGTCCCCAGATTCGTTGACATCACTTGGCACGATCTGAATTGGAGCCTGCAACAAGTCAAGGAAGCAATCAATGAAAAAACAGTTGCCGTTTTTAGTAGTCCTGTATTGGGCAATCCTTATGACCTTGACCACCTCCTTGATCTCTGCGAACGGCACTCGCTGAAATACATCGCTGATAACTGTGACTCCCTTGGGTCCAAATGGAAAGGCGAATATTTGACGGAGCACGCCGTTGCCGCCTCGTCGTCTTTCTATCCGGCACATCACATCACCACCCTGGAAGGCGGGATGGTGTCATCCAAAACACCTGAGATCATCCATCTTGCCCGTCAGTTTGCTTGGTGGGGACGCGATTGTTATTGCGTTGGCTCTTGTAATCAGTTGATCAACGGTAGTTGCGGCAAACGTTTTGACCAGTGGCTGGAAGGATACGACGGTGTAGTTGACCACAAATATGTGTTCAGCCAGATTGGTTACAACTTAAAACCGATTGATTTGCAAGGCGCCATTGGACAAGTGCAACTAACAAAGTTCGACGAGATCCACGCAAAACGCAGGGAAAACTACGAGCGTACTAAACAACTTC
>JAURGV010000173.1 GCA_030833605.1 Rhodothermales bacterium | reverse complement strand
GTACGCTTGGATCGCTTTCATCTTGGTATCCCACGTAGACGATATATCCACAACCAGGGTGGGCGTAAACTCGATACTTTGCATGTAATGCAATACGTGTTGCGGGCGCCAGGCTGCCTGGGGAGCTCCGTCTTCGCCTATAGTCTCGATTTTTGTCAGTCCCGATTGGAATACCGCATCCAAAGCCAGCCTGGCGCCCGCCGGGTGGTCGGGATGCCGGCACTCTGGGGCAGGAATCAACAAAATATCAGGACGCGTCTCACGCAGTTCGACGATCACTTTCAGCCTGTTTTCAGGCGTGTTTTCGATGTTTCCGTCGGGAATACCCAGGTTGACACGACGCGATGCCCCTAGAATCCGCGACGCTTTTGCTGCTTCTTCGGCTCGGGTCTCAATCGATCCCCTAGATCCCAGTTCACCACGCGTTAAATCTGCAATCCCAACCCGATACCCGTCCTCCACCATTTTGGCAAGCGTGCCACCGGCACACAGTTCCACATCATCCGGATGTGCACCGATTCCGAGAACATCAAACTTTTTGGGATAACTCATGGGACTAATTTTTTGGGCTAACTCATTGGACTGACTGATTGCGCTGTGCGACGGTTAACTGACTACGATATTTACCAATCTTCCAGGGACATAAATTTCCCTGCGAATGGTTAAGCCTTCGATATTTCGGGCCACATTATCGTCTGCCCGACTAGCCGCTAGAATAGCTTCTTTCGATGCATCCGCCGGCACAAAAATGGTGGAACGCACTTTACCATTTACCTGCACGACTAGTTTGATGGTGTCTTCGACCAACCATTTTTCATCCGCGATAGGCCACGCGGCATAGGCTAGCGATTCCGCATGACCCATTCGTTCCCAAATTTCTTCTGCCAAGTGGGGTGCGAGTGGAGCCAGCATTAAAATAAACGGTTCGGCGACCTGGCGAGGGATGCGCTCGACTGCGACAAACTCGGAAATGAACTCAATCAACGCTGCGATGGCCGTATTGAACGACATGCGTTCCATATCGGCGGTCATGCGCACAATGGTTTTGTGCAGTAAGCGCATTTGATCTTCGGTAGCTGGCTCATCTGAAACCAGAATCGACCCCGTTTCTTCGTCCACGAAATTGCGCCATACGCGGCGCAAGAACCTGTTTACACCGACGATATCGCGGGTATTCCATGGTTTTGAAGCCTCTAAAGGCCCCATGTACATTTCGTACAAACGCAGGGTATCGCAACCGTATTTTTCATTGACCTCATCCGGGCTTACAGCATTTTTGAGGCTTTTTCCCATTTTACCGTATTCCTGGGTCACCGGCTGTCCTTGGTAGAAGAACTTCCGACCGGGCTGGTCTTGCACTTCCATGGCCGGTTTTCCATCCTGATCCACCGTTTCCGTGGCGTCAACGGCGATACCGCGTTCGTCCCGGTAGGCATACGCTTGGATGTAGCCCTGATTAAACAATCGGCCGAAGGGCTCGATGGTGGACACATATCCCAAGTCGAAAAGCACTTTGTGCCAGAAACGGGCATACAGCAAGTGCAGTACGGCATGCTCAACCCCGCCGATATATAAATCGACGCCGTTTGGACCCATCCAATAGTTTTCTTTGTCGGGGTCGGCGAACGCATCGCCATTTTGGTTGTCTATAAACCGGAGATAATACCAGCACGATCCGGCCCATTGGGGCATCGTGTTCAGTTCTCGCTCGTAGCGTACGCCATCAATCTCAACCATGCGCCAAGATTCTGGAGCGCGGCTCAATGGCGGTCGCGGTGGGGCATTGGGGTCTTCGGTTGCCGTTGGACGGAAATCCTCCATCGGAGGTAGCGTCACGGGTAAGTCTTTGGCGTCCACCGCTCTGACCGACCCATCTTCGCCGCGCAAAATAGGGAAGGGTTCGCCCCAGTAGCGCTGCCGACTAAATAGCCAGTCGCGCAATTTATAGTTGACCGTTCCAGCCCCGTGGCCCTCTTTTTCGAGCCATTCGATCATTTTAGCTTTCGCTTCCTTAATCCGGAGGCCATTTAGAAAGTCAGAATTGATCGCTGGACCATCTTCGGTATAGGCTTTTCCGTCGAAATCGGCGGGAGGCTGAACCGTGCGAATAATGGGTAGATCGAAGACTTCGGCAAATTCCCAATCTCGATCGTCCTGCGCCGGGACGGCCATAATGGCCCCCGTGCCGTATCCCATCAACACGTAATCGGCAATCCAAATGGGAATACGCGACCCGCCTGCCGGGTTAATCGCATACCCACCCGTGAAAACACCCGTTTTTTTCTTGGAATCCGACATGCGATCGACATCCGTCTTTGCAGACGTCTCTTTGCGATACGCATCAACGGCCGCCTTTTGACCGGCCGTTGTAATGGAATCAACCCATTCGTGCTCGGGTGCCAATACCATGTAGGTGGCCCCAAACAACGTGTCTGGGCGGGTGGTGAACACCCGAAGCTTTTCGTCCAGACCTTCCCCGTCTTGCTTCTCCACTAGAAAATCTACGTGCGCTCCTTCGGAGCGCCCTACCCAGTTTCGCTGCATCATTTTGACCGGTTCGGGCCAATTCACCGCATGCAAATCCGACTCCAATCGGTCTGCATACGAGGTGATGCGAAGCATCCACTGCTTGAGCGGCCGGCGGTAAACGGGATAATTTCCGCGTTCGCTTCGTCCGTCGTTGGTGACTTCTTCGTTCGCAAGCACGGTCCCTAGCATCGGACACCAGTTCACGGGCACTTCCGCCAAAAACGCCAATCGATGCTCAGCTAGTCGTTCTTCCTGCTCTATCGAAGAAAGTTCATCCCAATCGCCACCTTCCGACCGAAATTGTTCAATCAACTCTTCGATCGGGCGCGCTTTGTCGAGCGCTTTATCGTACCAGGAATTGTACAGCTTGAGGAAAATCCACTGGGTCCACTTGTAGTAGTCGACGTCCGTTGTGGACAGTTTTCGATCCCAATCGTAGCTCAAGCCAATCGCTTTGAGCTGACGCAACATGTTATCAATGTTGCTTTCGGTGGTGACGCGAGGATGGACTCCATGCTCAACGGCAAATTGCTCCGCTGGAAGACCAAAGGCATCAAAACCCATGGGGTGCAACACATTAAAGCCATTCATCCGCTTGTATCGGGACACAATATCGGTCGCGATATATCCCAACGGGTGCCCAACATGTAGGCCGATTCCACTGGGATAGGGAAACATGTCCAACACGTAGTACTTCGGTTTGGACGTATCTACGTTTTCGGGTGTCCGAAACGTTTTATTCGATTCCCAAAACGATTGCCATTTCTTTTCAATGTTTTGGAACGGGTAGTCTGACATGTGTTCAGGGCTGGATGACCTGGTGTTCTGTTGTGTCCAGGTCTAGAGTGGAAATCAGTTTCTGGCCAAAATCTAGGCCATATTTATTCAAGAAATATAGGGGAGAAAGTGCCCGTTCTTGAGGAATTTGGAATGGAAAAAGATTGGAAGAGGCGCGATACAGTTGGCCTTTCAACACGTCTTGTTGTTGACGCTCCGCTTTGAGGACTCTATCCTTGAGTTTAGTCCATTCTTTTAGCATCAATCCACGGGTCGCATCGGTCGATTTAACAAGCGATTTATCGACCCCTTCAACGATCGGTTTGATCTCGTTAATGGCTTGGTGAACGTAACTAGACGCTTTTTTAAACGCAGCATCAACGTCAACCTCCATTTGTTCTTTTACAATCCGACCAAACAATGGGTCAAATTGTTCTTCAAAGGTGGTTAGGTCCAAGCAGTATCGCTCCACAACTTTTTCGACCTTTTTCTCGAGAATCGTCGCACTAGCTCGGGGGATGATCACGGGCATTTGAAGGCCTGCCCATTCATACAATCCTTTAAATTGGGCAAAATAAGCTACTTCTCCCGGGCCGGCGACATAAGCGGCCGTTGGCAAAACCGTATCTTGCATCAAGGGGCGCATTACCACATTTGGACTGAAAGACGCCGGTGCCGCGTGTAGTTTCTCGATCAATTCGGCTTCACCGTAGGCTACACCGTCTCGGGTTTCGAAGCCGCTTCCTTTGCGATCTATGGCTACCCGTCCTTTCGACCCTTGGATGAATAAATTGGTTGGTTTGGTTTGGACCTGCACATGGTAATCAGCGCCGAGCTTGGCACTTGTTTCTTCCAAAATAGCGGAAGATTGTTCGCATGCTTTGATCTCCTTTTCAAACAAAGGAACACAAAGGGCCTTCAACGCGGGATCGTCGGGGGATACATACAAAACGCGACCATCTCCCAGCATGAAGTTCATCACCGAGACAAACGCTTGCAGCATCGTATTCCCGGGCACATAGGCTTCCCGTAGGACCTGCATCAGCGCGGCGGTGAATTCGGTTGGCTGTAAATGGCTTTCAAATTGGGCCAGTGTATCCGCAATCTCAGACGAAATGACCAGTCGCCCAATGGAGGATGTGTAGGCGTCGTTTTGCGCGGGTGCATACCGAACTTCAACTGCATCATCCCCGCTGATAAGTGTGGTTCCAGCGATTTCATCAAAGTCGTGATCTTCGCCTTCCAGCCAGAATACAGGCACCGCTTTAATGCCCAATTCCTTTTCGTACCAATCAGCAAGCTGAATGGAAGAGATAATTTTATAGAGCGTGTACAACGGTCCGCCAAATAGACCGAGTTGTTGGCCCGTTACAATGGCAACGCTGGAGGGATCAGCCAATTTCTTCAGCAAAGGCTCTGACGGATCACCTAGCCCATACGTATGGGCTTGATTCCGAATAGCATCCACTAAGGCTGATCGATCGGGATGGTTCCTCGCCACGATCTGAGCCACCTTAGAAAGGTCGGTGGTGCTCTTAAAATTCCCTGAAAAGAATGACAACAGCCCTTCCGACTGCGCCGTGTAATCTTTAAAAAGAGTTGAGAACGAAGAGAAGGATGAAAATGGAATCCGTTTCAAAGAGCTATCCAATCAGTTTTTTTCGCCTTTCAGCTGTGAAATATCGTCTCGAAGCTTGGCTGCCAACTCGTAGTCTTCTTCAGAAATCGCCTTTTGAAGATCACTTTCTAGCTGCTCAAGCTGGCTCTTTGGTGTCTCCTCGATCCTTTTTGTTTCAACTTCTTCCTCTGGAGCAGACATCGAAGCCACTTCATCGGTTTCTTCCGTCGGAATGCCGGCTTCTTCAATTACGCTCGCAGCGACAAAAATAGGAGCTCCCATGCGAACAGCGAGGGCTACCGCATCACTGGGGCGACAATCCAAATGTGAGTTTTTTCCCGAAACGCTAAATCGGATCTTAGCGAAGAATGTCCCTTCTTTGAGCTCATCAATCAGGATATCGGAAACCTCAGCAG